>NZ_JBGLQX010000003.1:0-244796 GCF_041403065.1 Aeromonas sp. S16(2024)
GCTGCGCAGCCAGATGGTGAAGATGGCGGCGAGCCTGAAGGGATACACGGCGAGTCAGCTGAGTTTTCACATGGCATCGGTCTACCTCATCCATGAACTGAGCTGCATGCCGTACCTGTCACCGGGGACTATCCCGAAGCGGGTGGCGGAGCTGGATAAGCAGGCGGGGCAGTTTGTGCTGCCGGAACGCAGGGAGCGAAGTTACCCCCGCTGCGTGAAAGCAAGGCCACAGAGGTACAGTGTAAAAAAAACCAATAAAAACAATGCCAGTCAGGCTTAACTGACTGGCATTAGCGCATGGCGCTCCTTTTTCGTGGTGGCTGGCAGGGCGCTCAGCGCACCTCTATCACATCCAGCACATCCATCTCGTCGATGTTGAGCAGGGGAGCGGTCGGCAGCTCGGGGGGATCGAATGCCTTGTCTCCGCCGTCGATGATGCCGGAGTCGCGGTTGATGCTCTTGAAGTCAAACAGCTTGTGATCGAGCAGGTGGCTCGGGATCACGTCCTGGATGGCGGTGAACATGGTCTCTATCCGGCCGGGGAAGCGGCGATCCCAATCCTGCATCATTTGCTTGATGGCCTTGCGCTGCAGGTTCTCCTGCGATCCGCACAGGTTGCACGGGATGATGGGGAAGGCCTTGACCTCGGCATAGCGCACCAAGTCCTTTTCCTTGCAGTAGGCCAGGGGACGGATCACCACGTTCTTGCCATCGTCGCTCACCAGCTTGGGGGGCATGGACTTGAGCTTGCCGCCGTAGAACATGTTGAGGAACAGGGTCTCGAGGATGTCATCCCTGTGATGGCCGAGGGCAATCTTGGTGCAGCCCAGCTCCTGGGCGGTGCGGTAGAGAATGCCGCGGCGCAGGCGGGAGCAAAGCGCACAGGTGGTCTTGCCTTCCGGTACCTTGTCCTTGACGATGGAGTAGGTGTCTTCCTCGACGATCTTGAAGTCGACGCCGAGGGCGGCCAGGTATTCCGGCAGCACGTGCTCGGGGAAGCCGGGTTGCTTCTGATCCAGGTTGACGGCCACGAGATCGAAATGGATGGGGGCGCTGGCCTTCAGGCTCATCAGGATGTCGAGCATGGCGAAGCTGTCTTTGCCGCCAGACAGGCACACCATGATCTTGTCACCCTCTTCAATCATGTTGAAGTCGGCGATGGCCTGACCCACGTTGCGCCGCAGGCGTTTCTGCAGCTTGTTGAAACTGTATTTCTCTTTGGCGTTAAGCTCTTCTAGCATGGCCTCAAACCCGGGACAAAAATAAGCGGCTTATTATAGCCATGTCCCGGGGGAGGGCAAGAAACGCTTATGCAGGATGACGCCTGTCATCCACCGGGCAGCTGTAATCATCGGGTTTGAGGATCAGGATGTCGCAGTTGAGCCGATCGACCACATGCTCCGCCGTGTTGCCGAGCAGGGCGGCGGAGAGACCGGTGCGACCGACGCACCCCATGATCATCAGGGTCGACTTGAGCTCGTCCGCCATGTCAGGCAGCACCTCCTCCGGCAATCCTTCCGCCACCTTGGTCCACATGTGGTTGATGCCGAATTGATCGGCATGCTCTCGCAGCAGATCCTCGTGATGCTTGCGGATGGCGTCGTTGTAGGCGTTGGGATCGAACTCCGGCAGCTCGATGGCCACATTCACCGGCGTGCCGGGGTAGGTGTTGACCAGATAGAGGTTGGAGCCGAGCAGATCGGCGATGGCGACCCCTTCGCGGGTGATGCGCTCATTGAGGACTTTCTGCTCCAGATCGTCGCTCGAGCAGTTGATGGCGGCAATGATGTTGCCGCCCCGCTGCCAGTGACCCTCCTTGACCAGCAGGACGGGGCAGGGGCATTTGCGCAGCAGGTGCCAGTCGGTCGGGGTGAAGATGAAGGTTTGCAGGAAGGAGTGCTTGTGGGTCGCCTTGACCACCAGATCGTGGCGATGCTCCAGCACTTCCTGGATGACGCACTCAAAGGGTCTATTGTGCCACAGCACCTTGATCTCGCACTCCAGCCCCCTGGCGCGATAGGGTTGCAGTATCTCGTCCAGCCACTCCCGGCGCTGGGCAATGACGCCGTGGCGCATCTCTTCCCGCTCATCCACGGACAGCATGGCGGTCATCTCGTACGAGAAGTCGTAAATCGTCAGGAGCAGGGTCAGCTGGGCGCCCTCGTCCAGCTCGGCGACCTTGACCGCGCGTTCGAGCGCGATCTGGCGCTCCTCTTCCGGGTTGATCACCACCAGAATGTTTCGGTACTTGACCATGTTCTCCTCCTTGGCAAAAACGCCAATGATGGCAACTCTTTAGCCATTACAGCTTAGCCCAAGGGGGGAGACGGGAAGGTGTGCCGGATCAAATTTCAGGGTGAACCGATCCGGCAACAGAGGGGAAAGGGGTGATCAGCCGCAGGCTGGGCGAGTGGCGCCGGCCATGACGCCGAGGGCCACGTGATCCAGCACTGTAATGTATTTGCCCTTGACGCTGATGAGGCCGGACTTCTGGAAACGACCGAGCAGACGGCTGATGGTCTCGACGGTGAGGCCGAGGTAGTTGCCGATGTCACCCCGGGTCATGGAGAGACGGAACTCCTTGGCGGAGAAGCCGCGCTCGGAGAAGCGTACCGAGAGGTTGTGCAGGAAGGCGGCGAGGCGCTCTTCCGCATTCTTCTTGGAGAGCAGCAGTATCATTTCCTGATCCCCCATGATTTCGTTGCTCATCAGGCGCATGATCTGCTGGCGGAGCTTGGGCATCTTGCCGGAGAGATCGTCGAGCACATCGAACGGGATCTCGCACACCATGGCGGTTTCCAGCGCCTGGGCGAAGGAGGGGTGTGCCTGCTTGTGGATGGCATCGAAACCGACCAGATCCCCCGCCAAGTGGAAGGCGGTGATCTGCTCGTCACCCTGTTCGGTGATGGTGTATGACTTGATGGTCCCGGAGCGGATGGCGTAGAGGGATTTCAGTTCATCGCCGGCCTTGAACAGTTCCTCGCCCTTCTGGATCGGCTTCTTGCGCTCGATGATGCTGTCCAGCTGATCGAGCTCACTGTCGTTCAGGGTGAAGGGGATGCAGAGCTGACTGATGCTGCAATCCTGGCAATGAATTGCACAGCCACCGCTCTGAATACGTCTGCCAGGTTTCTTGTCCGGGATCATAGGCTCATATGAATAATTGATTTATATCAAACAAGTTTACCACCAACTCATCCGTTTTGGATAGGGTTTCAAAAGGATGCCAGCCCGATCCAGAGGGTATGCAGGCCATAGGCAATGAGCAGCAAGGCACCGCCGAGGCGCAGGCTGCGCAGGGTCAGCCAGTAGCGCAATCTGTCTGCCAGCCCCCCCAGGGCGAACAGTGTCGGCAGGGTCCCCAGACCAAAGCTCAGCATGATGATTGCACCGCCCCCGGCGGAGCCTGCCGCCGCGCTCCAGGTCAGCATGGAGTAGACCAGACCGCAGGGCAGCCAGCCCCACACCATGCCAAAGGGGAGGGCCTGCCAGGCTGATCTGAAGGGGATGAACTTGCCGGCCAGCGGCTTGATAAGAGGCCAGAATTTTGCGCCCATGCGTTCCAGCACCAGCACTCCCTGCCACCAGCCCGCCAGATAGAGGCCCAGGGCTATCATCAGCAGGGCCGCAAGAAGGCGCAAGCCGGCGATGGCGTGCTTGCCGGCCCCGAGCTCGCTGGTGGTGGCCAGCAGCCCGCCCACCAGGGCGCCGGCCAGCACATAGCTCAGGATCCGTCCCAGGTTGTAGTTGAGCAGGTAGCCAAGGCGCCCCCAGAAGTGCTGCTTCTCGGCGGGGATGGCCATGGAGAGGGCGGCGGAGACGCCGCCGCACATGGCGATACAGTGGCCTGAGCCTGCCAGTCCCACCAGCAGGGCCCCCATCAGATCAAGGCTGCTTGTCATCGCTCGGCTGATCCTTGCCCTTGGTGGCGGGTTGCTCCTCGTCAAACAGTATGTTGGAGCCCTGACGGTCGAGATCCTCGAACTGCTCCGAGCGAATGGCCCAGAAGAAGACGGCCCCCGCGATGATGACGAACAGGATGGCGATGGGGATCAGGACAAAAATGATGTTCATGGGAGCTACCTTGGCATTCATCCGTGGCAATCGACCTCCATGGTAACCCTGTTCGGGCAGGGGGCCAGCCGCTATCGGCGAGAAATGTGGCCTGCATCGGAGGCAGGCCACATTTTCAGCATTTTCCAGCGCTTGTTCATCGATTGAGGCGCATGGAGTTGGTGACGACGATGAGGGAGCTCAGTGACATGCCTGCAGCCGCCAGATAGGGGGGCAGCCAGCCGCTGGCCGCCAGCGGCAGCACCAGCAGGTTGTAACCGATTGACCAGGCGAAGTTCTCCTGGATGATCCTGCGGGTGCGCAGCGCCAGGGCACGGGCGGCCAGCAAGCGGGAGAGATCGTCGGCCAGCAGAATGGCGTCGGCGCTGTTTTTCGCCAGATCCGTGCCGCCCGCCATGGCGAAGGAGGCATGGGCACCGGCCAGCACGGGGGCGTCGTTGATGCCATCCCCCACCATGATGCTGATCTCTCCCGCCGCTTCCCGGGCCTTGAGGTAGGCCAGCTTGCCATCGGGGGTGACCCCTTTCACCAGTTCATCGACCCCGAGCTCACGGGCCACGGCGTCGGCCTGAGGGGAGCTGTCGCCGGTGAGGATGGTGGTCTGCAGCCCGGCCGCCTTGAAGGCCTGGATCAGCGCACCGGCATCCGCACGCAGCGTGTCGGCCAGGGTGAAGCGGGCCAGCGGCCCTGTCTCGTCGGCCAGATAGATGGCCAGCCCCTGAGTCGCCTCCTGCTCATCAGCCAGCCCGAGCCAGCGGGCGCTGCCGATGCGGTAATGCTTGCCCGCTATCCTGCCCTGGATGCCGTGGCCGATGACGGGGGTCACCTCGCTGGCTGCCGGCAGCACGGCATCGTCTGCCCCCTTGCTGCGAAACGCGCGGGCTATGGGGTGTTCGGAGTAGGCTTCCAGGGCGCGGGCGATGGCCAGACAGTCCGTTTCAGCGATCCCGGCCAGGGGGTGAATGGCCACCAGGCTGATGTTGCCCGTGGTCAGGGTACCTGTCTTGTCCATCACTATGCGGTTGGCCCGGGTCAGCACGTCCAGCACATGGCCGCGGCGCAGCAGTATGCCGCTGCGGGTCAGGTGGGCGGTGGCCGAGGTGAGCGCCGTCGGGGTCGCCAGCGACAGGGCGCAGGGGCAGGTGGCCACCAGCACCGACAGGGTGACCCAGAAGGCCCGCTCCGGGGCATGGAAGTGCCAGAAGGTCCAGACCGCGGCGGCGATGAGCAGCAGCACCAGGATGAAATGGCGGGAGAGCACATCCGCCAGCTGGGCGATGGCGGGTTTGTCATCGAGCGCGCTGTCCTGCAGCCGCATGATCTGGGCGAGGCGCGACTCTTCGATGGGGTGGCTGACCCGGATCTCCAGCGGCGCATCCGTGCTGATGGTGCCGGCGAAGACGGGATCCCCCGCCTGCTTGAGCAGGGGCAGTTGCTCGCCGGTCAGCATGGCTTCGTTGAGGCTGGCCTGCCCCAGGGTGATGATGCCGTCTGCCGGCAGGGTTGCCCCGGCCAGCACCCGGACCCTGTCCCCCACCCGCAGCGTCTTGGCGGCCACCTCGTGTTCGCCATCTGCATCGATGCGGGTGGCCATGATGGGCACCAGGCGCGCCAGGTTGGAGCTGGACTCGGATGCCTTGCGCCTCGCTCTCAACTCGAGCAGGCGCCCCAGCAGCAGGAAGAAGACGAACATGGTGATGGAGTCGTAATAGACCTCACCCGTGTTGAAGACGGTGGCCCAGATGGAGGCGACGAAGGCGCCGATGAGGGCCAGCGACACCGAGACATCCATGGAGAGATGGCCCTGTTTCAGGCTGCGCCAGGCCCCTGCGTAAAATGGCTGGGCCGAGTAGATCATGATGGGGGTGGAGAGCAGCAGGCTTATCCACTTGAAGTAGATCATGAACTCCTCTTCCACGCTGATGAAGAGGTCCATGTAGAGCGCCACCGCGCACATCATCACCTGCATGGAGCCCAGACCCGCCAGCGCCATGCGGAACATGTAGCTGCGCACCTCGCGGGCGTAGATGGCCTCCTGGCTGTGGGTCTGGAACGGATAGGCGCGATAGCCAATCTTGGCAAATCCCTTGAGGATGTCGCTTAACGAGAGCCTGTCCGGATCCCACTTGATGCGGGCGCGGTGAGTGGTGGTGTTGACGTTGACATAGTGCAGGCCCGTGAGTCCCATCAGGTGGCGCTCGATGAGCCAGGCGCAGGCGGCGCAGGTCAGCCCCTCCACGCTGAGCTGGATCTCCCGCAGGGTGCCGGTCTCGGTGACGAACTCCTGCTGCACCTCGGCCAGATCGTAGTGGGTGAGGGCCGCCAGCTCGCTGGGGACCAGCTCCCCCTTGATACCGGGGGCGGTGCGGTGTTCGTAGTAACTGGCAAGGCCGCATTCGAGAATGGTCTGTGCCACGGCCTGGCAACCAGGGCAGCACATGGGTTGCACTATCCCCTTGATCTCCAGGGTAAAGTCATTGCCAGTGGGAACCGGTTCACCACAGTGAAAACAGCCGGTCATGGTCATTAACCCTCTTGGAAGCTGCCCGTGCGGGCGAGATAAGGGAGGACGCCGTCATGTGAGGATGAACGCTGCCGCTCATCCAGGGCTCAGCGTCCCCTGGGATCGAGTTCCACCGGGGCCTTGGTCGGCAGCTGCGCCGTCTCTTGCAGGCGCCACTCGTGGTTGAAGGCATCGACCCGAATGTGCCACTTGCCGCTGAGGGGCTTGTCCAGCATCAGGCGATAGACCCCCTTGCCATCGGCAGTGAGCAGATGATCGCTGTCCAGACCCGCCAGGGTCGGGTGGAACAGGGAGAGGTGCAGCGCCTGGCCGGCGGGGATCTCCCCCGACAGGGGCTTCAGGGTCAGCTCCTTGTCGCTGACCGAGAGCTCGACGCGGATGCCGAGGGCCTCGGCGCGATCGAACTTGCTGAGATCCTGATTAATCTCCTTGCCCTGCTTGTAATAGTCTTCCGCCACCAGGTTGACCCCATCCTTGCTGGCGATGATGGCGGTGGCGATGCTGCCTACCACGGCGGCACAGGGGAGGGCGATGATGAACCAGGGCCAGAATTGGCGATACCAGGGTTGAGTCATGGTGCTACCGAAACATATGGTTAACGAAATGGAGGGATTCTAGCCAACACAAGATAACAAAAAGCCTCGAAGAGTCGAGGCTTTTTGCTGCGTAATCACGTGTTTATCACATGTTACTGCTTATTTTACTGCGCCTGGTGGGACAAACTGTAGACATAGGACGCCAGCAGGTGGACCTTGTCTTCTCCCAGTATATCCTTCCAGGCTGGCATCACGCCGTGACGCCCGTGGGTGATGGTCTGCTCGACCACCTGACGGGAGCCGCCATACAACCAGGTGTTGTTGGTGAGATCCGGCGCACCGAAGGCGATGCCGCCCTTGGCATCCGGGCCGTGGCAGGCGGCGCACATGGCGAAACGGGCTTCCCCCTTCTTGGCCTCAACCAGGTCGACCTTGCGACCGGAGAGGCTCAGCACATAGGAGGCCACTTCCTTGACCCCGTCCTGACCCAGGATCTCGCCCCAGGCGGCCATGATCCCCTGGCGACCGCCCATGATGGTGGTCTTGATCTGGTCAGGCGCGCCGCCCCATTGCCATTCGCTGTCGGTCAGGTTCGGGAAACCGCGACCACCGCGGGCATCGGAGCCGTGGCACTGGGAGCAGTTCTGCAGGAACAGACGCTGACCCACTTTCAGGGCTTCCGGGTCCTTGGCGATCTCGGTGATCTCCTTGTAGCTCTTGCCGTCGGCCTGGTAGGTCAGCTCGCGGAACTTGGCGCCATAGACCTCGTCGGCCTTGGCCAGTTCCCGATCGTACTCCACCGCGCGCCCTTCGTCCTTGGCGGAGGCTGCCGCCGCCTTGGATTCGGCCAGGGAGCGAACGTCCTGGTTGGAGCTCTGCCAGCCCAGCAACCCCTTGAAGTTGCCCAGACCCGGGAAGGCGAGCAGGTAGATGAGACCGGTGACGATGAAGAAGAGGAACATATAGGACCACCACTTCGGCAGCGGGTTGTTGATCTCCTCGATACCGTCGAAGGTGTGCCCCATGGGCTTGCCCTCTTCGGTCCCCATCTTGTCCTTCATGCACCACATCAGCAGCAGGAAGCAGCCGAGTATGGTGCCCAGACTTATGACGGTCACAAAAATGCTAAACAAAGTGCTCATTATTGCTTCGCTCCTGCGTTCTTGTTATCAGCACTGGGTTGCTCGTCATCGGCAAAGACCAGGTTGGCAGCCTCATCGAAGGAGGCCTTGCGGCGCTTGCTGTATGCCCAGACGATGATGCCGATCATGATGATCATCAGCAGCAGGGTGTACAGGCCGCGAAATGTGCCGTAATCCATATCCCGACTCCTTATTTCAGGGCATGACCCAGTGATTGCAGATAGGCCACCAGGGCATCCAGTTCGGTCTTGCCCTTGACTGCCTCGGCCGCACCCTCGATGTCGGCATCGGTATAGGGCACCCCGAAGTGATCCCGGAACAGCGCCAGCTTCTTGCCGGTCAGCTCACCGGTCAGGACGTTGGTCTCGAGCCAGGGGAAGGCGGGCATGTTGGATTCCGGCACCACGTCGCGCGGGTTGATGAGGTGGGCGCGATGCCAGTCGTCGGAGTAGCGGCCGCCGACCCGGGCCAGATCCGGACCTGTACGCTTGGAGCCCCACAGGAAGGGGTGCTCCCACACGCTCTCGCCGGCGACCGAGTAGTGACCGTAACGCTCGGTCTCGGCGCGGAACGGACGGATCATCTGGCTGTGGCAGACGGTGCAGCCTTCGCGGATGTAGATGTCGCGTCCTTCCATCTGCAGGGCGGTGTAGGCCTTGAGGCCCTCCACCGGCTCGTTGGTCTGCTTCTGGAAGAACAGCGGCGTGATCTCGACCAGGCCCCCCAGGCTGATGGCAAAGATGATGCCTATCACCAGCATGGGGACGCTCTTTTCAAATATTTCGTGACGGTTGTTGTTGCTCATGCTTTAAACCCCTTCAGATCAGGCTGGCTGTGCGACGGGTTCCAGGGAACCCTTGGGCGCAGTGACGGTGCGATAGGCGTTGTAAGCCATCAGCAGCATGCCGGTGACGAAGAAGCAGCCACCCAGGAAGCGCACGAAGTAGAAGGGATAGGAGGCTTGCAGCGCCTCCACGAAGCTGTAGGTCAGGGTGCCGTCGTCGTTGACCGCACGCCACATCAGACCCTGCATCACCCCGGAAATCCACATGGAGACGATGTAGAGCACGGTGCCCACGGTCGCCAGCCAGAAGTGGACGTTGATCAGGCGGATGCTGTACATGCGGCCCTGATCGAACAGGTTCGGGATCAGGTGATACACGGCTCCGATAGAGACCATGGCAACCCAGCCCAGGGCACCGGAGTGGACGTGACCTATGGTCCAGTCGGTGTAGTGGGAGAGGGCGTTGACCGTCTTGATGGCCATCATGGGGCCTTCGAAGGTGGACATGCCGTAGAACGACAGAGAGACGATCAGGAAGCGCAGTATGGGGTCATAGCGCAACTTGTGCCAGGCACCGGACAGGGTCATGATGCCGTTGATCATGCCGCCCCAGGAGGGGACGAACAGGATGAGGGACATCACCATGCCCAGCGACTGGGCCCAGTCGGGCAGGGCGGTGTAGTGCAGATGGTGCGGACCGGCCCAGATGTAGAGGGAGATCAGCGCCCAGAAGTGCACTATGGAGAGGCGATAGGAGTAGACCGGGCGACCCGCCTGCTTGGGCACGAAGTAGTACATCATGCCGAGGAAGCCGGCGGTGAGCAGGAAGCCGACCGCGTTGTGGCCATACCACCACTGCACCATGGCATCCATGGCACCTGAGTACATGGAGTAGGACTTCATGCCGGAGAGCGGCACTTCCATGTTGTTGACGATGTGCAGCACCGCCACCGTGATGATGAAGGCACCGAAGAACCAGTTCGCCACATAGATGTGGGAGGTGGTGCGCTTGACCAGGGTGCCGAAGAAGACGATGGCATAGCTCACCCAGACCACGGCGATGGCGATGTCGATGGGCCACTCCAGCTCGGCATACTCCTTGGAGGTGGTGTATCCCAACGGCAGTGTGATGGCGGCGGCGAGGATGATCGCCTGCCAGCCCCAGAACACGAAGGCAGCGAGCGGGCCTCCAAACAGCCTGACCTGGCAGGTGCGTTGTACCACGTAGAAGGAGGTGGCCATCAGCGCGCTGCAACCAAACGCGAAGATGACCGCGTTGGTGTGCAGGGGACGCAGGCGACTGTAGGTCAGCCAGGGGGTATCAAAGTTGAGGGCAGGCCAGATCAACTGGGCTGCGATCAGTACACCAACCGACATACCGACAATTCCCCAGACAATCGTCATGACGGTGAACTGGCGCACAACGGTGTAGTTGTACTCAGGGTGGTTTGTTGTATGGCTCATCGTTGTATTCCGCTTCCGATGCTGTTGTTTGTTTTTTGCCCGGTGATCGGGGCCATTTTCACCCCTTATTTGCAAAATCCTCTCGTTAACATCTGTTAATAAAAGGAAAAGCAAAAGGTGGTTAAATGAAAATTCATTGAGAATGATACTGAACTGACCGGTAAAATAACAGTACAAACAGTGATATATTTGGCTCCGGCGGGTCCCGCGCTCCCTGGTTTTTTACCTTGCGCGAGATCACGAAAATCGCATTTTCAAAGTACCTTACAGGGCTGTTTTTTCATGAAAGAGAGACTCACTTCACGCAAAATCGTGCACTTGACCATGGTGCTGGCCATTTTGCTCTCCCTGATGGCCTATCGGACCTGGTTTTCGGGCCCGCCGAGCGGGGAGACAACGGGAAAAAATGATCAGATTTGTGATCTGTCCCACAGCAGTTGTTCCCTTCTGGTCGGTGACAAGCCCCTGACGGCCAGCATAGACGGCTTGCCGATCCGCCCTGAACATGACTTTGTGTTGCGCCTTCAGGGGGGCTCCCCCGCCATCACCCCCACCAAGGTTTGGCTGGAGGGCAGGACCATGTTCATGGGGGTCATCCCGGTGCAGCTCGAGGCGAAGGAGGGGGGCTGGCAGGGGGCCGCTCAGGTGGGGAGTTGCACCACCGAGTCCATGGAGTGGCTGCTCAATATCGAGTGGAGCAATGGCCAGCGCCAGCAACTGGCGCTGGGGGTTTCCCCCTGACAGCAGGCTGCTGTTTGCGGCCCATGAGGGGGGAGAAGTGAAATTTGATTTGAATTTTTCGGGCAGGTCGGTACCTTGCATTCATTATCAAGGAGTGAAGTTCATTTAATCATGATTGAAAAACAAGCATTTTATCGCACCCTCAACCAACAGGCCCAGGCGCTGCTGGAGGGTGAACCCGACCTGATTGCCAACCTGGCGAACCTGTCTGCCCTGCTCAATCAGGAGCTGGCCGACATCAACTGGGTCGGTTTTTATCTGTTGCAAGGGGAGACCCTGGTGCTCGGCCCCTTCCAGGGCAAGCCGGCCTGCGTGCGCATTCCGGTGGGCCGTGGCGTCTGCGGCACGGCGGTGGCCGAGGGCAGGACCCAGTTGGTGGACGACGTACACCAGTTCACGGGTCACATCGCCTGCGACGGCGCCAGCAATTCTGAAATCGTGATTCCGCTGCGTCGCGGTGGTGAGATCATCGGGGTGCTGGACGTGGATAGTCCGATTTTTAACCGTTTCGACCAGGAGGACCGGATTGGCCTCGAAGAAACGGTGCAAATTTTGGAAAGCATGCTCTAAGTCATTGCTAGATGGTTCGCAAAAGGTCCCAAGCTCTCTATAATAGGGCCTTTGTTGTGTTCGGGCATGCCCGTGCGTCTATATGAAAGCCAAGGTTATACATGGAAAACACTGAAAAGCTGAAGAACAGTAAAGAGATCGTCGCCTACCTGGTCGAGAAATTCCCGGCCTGCTTCATCGCTGAAGGAGAGGCCAAGCCACTCAAGATTGGCATCTTCCAGGATCTGGCCGCGCGTCTTGCTGATGACGAGAGAGTCTCCAAGACCATGCTGCGCTCTGCTCTGCGTCAATACACCTCCAGCTGGCGTTACCTGCATGGCCTCAAGGCTGGCCAGGCCCGTGTCGATCTGGATGGCAACCCCGGTGAGCTGCTGACCGAAGAGCACATCGAACATGCCAAACAGGCCCTCAAGGAGAGCAAAGAGCGTGTCTTTGCCAGCCGCCGCACCAACACCAAGGAGAAGGAAGACAAGCCCAAGCAGCCGCGCCGCAACGCGCCGCGCAAGGCCGATGCTCCTCGCTCCGACAAGCCCAGGTCCGCCCCCAAGGCCGCGCCTGTAGCCGATGCTCCCCTGGTCAAAGTGGATGCCGCCACCCTGAAAGTGGATCAAGGCGTGCGCGTCGTGCTGGGCAAGTCTCCCGTGCCTGCGACCATCAAGGAAGTGACCAAGGATGACGTACAGGTTCAATTGCAGACCGGCATGATGTTGCGGGTCAAGTTCGAGCATCTGGTTCTCTAAGGAGACGAATGTTGAAGCATGGCGTGATTCGTTTTTCCCTCGTTGCCTGTAGCCTGGCGCTCGCCGGGCTCGCACAGGCCATCGAGCCGGTGCTCAAGGAAAGTGATTTGCCTGTGTTGGCTCAGGAGAGCCAACATGCTACGGCCAGCAAGCGAATTGCCAATCTGTTTACCCGCTCTCACTACAAACAGTTCAAGTTGGACGATGCCTTTTCCTCCGTGATATTTGACAAATATCTGGAGAATCTGGACTACAGCCGCAACCTGTTTCTGGCCTCTGACATCAGCCGTTTTGAAAAGTACCGTACCGGTTTTGACACCGACCTCGAGAGAGGGCGTCTGGCTCCGGCCTACGAGATGTTCAACCTGAGTCAGCAGCGGCGTTACGAGCGGTTCGAATACGCCCTCAAACTGCTCGACACTCCCCTGGATTTCACCCAGCCTGACAATTACATCTTCGATCGGGAAGGGGCTCCCTGGCCCAAAGACGAGGCCGAGCTCAACGAGCTGTGGCGTCAACGGGTCAAGTTTGATGCCCTGAGCCTCAAGCTCAGCGGCAAGGAGTGGCCCGAGATCAAGGAGCTGCTTGGCAAGCGTTACAACAACGCCATCAAGCGGATGTCCCAGACCGAGAGCGAGGATGTGTTCCAGCTCTTCATGAACTCCTTCGCCCGTGCCATCGAGCCCCACACCAGCTACCTCTCGCCGCGCAGCGCCGATCGCTTCAACACCGAGATGAACCTCTCGCTGGAGGGCATAGGTGCCGTGCTGCAGGCGGAAGATGACTTCACCGTCATCCGCTCCCTGGTGCCCGGCGGCCCGGCGGCTAAGTCCAACCACCTCAAACCCGATGACAAGATCACCGGGGTGGGGCAGGACGATGGCAAGGTTGTCGATGTGATCGGCTGGCGTCTCGACGACGTGGTCGAACTCATCAAGGGGCCCAAGGGCAGCAAGGTGAAGCTGGAGATCCAGCGCGGCAAGGGCGCGACCGCCAAGACCGAGCTGGTGGAGCTGACCCGCGACAAGGTGCGCCTGGAAGACAGGGCCGCCAAGTCCAAGGTGATCAACGCCGAAGGCAAGAAGATAGGGGTACTCGAGATCCCGAGCTTCTACGTCAATCTCCATGACGACGTCATCAAGGAGCTTTCCAGCCTCAACAAGCAGAAGATCGATGGTCTCATCGTCGATCTGCGTGGCAACGGCGGCGGCGCCCTGACGGAAGCCTCGGCCCTGAGCGGCCTCTTCTTCGCCAGCGGTCCCGTGGTGCAAATTCGTGATCATATGGGTCGTATCACCGTCAACGGTGACGATGACGGCAACGTCTACTACGGCGGCCCCATGTCGGTGATGATCGACCGCTACAGTGCCTCGGCCTCCGAGATCTTCGCCGCCGCCATGCAGGATTACGGCCGCGCCCTGATCCTCGGCGAAAACTCGTTCGGCAAGGGCACGGTGCAGCAGCATCGCAGCCTCGCCAAGGTCTACGACTTCTACGAGCAGCCGCTGGGTCACGTGCAGTACACCATCGCCAAGTTCTACCGGATCGATGGCGGCAGCACCCAGAACAAGGGGGTGGCGCCGGACATCAACTTCCCGACCGCCGTCTCGCCGGACGAGACCGGGGAGAGCCGGGAGTTCAACGCCTTGCCCTGGGACAAGATAGCCTCGGCCAGTTACGACAAGCTGGGGGATTTCTCCAGTCTGTTGCCCAGGTTGAAGTCGGCTCACGAGGCGCGGATCGTCAAGGATCCTGAATTTGCCTACGTGATGCAGGACATCAAGGAGTATCAGGAGGACAAGGACAAGAAGTCGGTCTCTCTGAACGAAGCCGAGCGACTGGCGGATCAGGCCAAGCAGGACGAGAAGGCGCTGGCGCGAGCCAACGAGCGACTGACCCGCCTTGGCAAGCCGACGGTGAAGAGCCTGGATGAACTGCCTGCCGATTTCGAGGCCCCCGACGAGTATCAGATCGAAGCCGCGAACATCACGGCGGATCTGGCGAGACTCAGCAAGGGCTGAATGTCCAGGGTGACATCCACATGAATGCAAGGGCGACTTCGGTCGCCCTCTCTTTTGGCTGAATGCAAACTATTTGACCCTGCGGGATCCTTGTGACAGCCTCTGACACGTTGATAACAACGCGTGGAAGCAGACAATAATGACCGATCACTCCCAGGCCATGACGGCCAAATATCGCCAGGATTACCGGGCGCCCCTCTACTGGTGTGACAGCATCGATCTCGATTTTCAACTGCAGGAGCCCCTGACCCGGGTAACCGCCATCTCCCGGCTGCGCCGCAGCGGCGAGCACAACGAGCCCCTGGTGCTGGACGGGGAGGGATTGGTCTTGCACAGCGTCAGCGTGGACGGCGTCCCCTTCACCCGATTCGAGCAGGGGGAGAGCAGCCTGACCCTGTTCAACCTGCCCGCCGAGTGCGTGCTGACCATAGTCACGGATCTGGATCCCGCCGCCAACACGGCGCTGGAGGGGCTCTACAAGTCCGGTGATGCCTACTGCACCCAGTGCGAGGCGGAGGGCTTTCGTCGCATCACCTATTACCTGGACAGGCCCGACATCCTGGCCCGTTACAGCACCCGGATCACCGCCGACAAGGCCAAATACCCCTATCTGCTCTCCAACGGCAACAAGGTCGACAGCGGCGAGCTGGACGGCGGTCGCCACTTCGTGCAGTGGCAGGATCCCTTCCCCAAGCCGAGCTATCTGTTTGCCCTGGTGGCCGGCGATTTCGACGTGGAGCGGGGTAGCTACGCTACCCGTAGCGGCCGCAAGGTGGCCCTCGAGATCTTCGTCGACAAGGGGAACCTCGATCGCGCCGGTTTCGCCATGGAGAGCCTCATCAACGCCATGCGCTGGGACGAGCAGCGCTTCGGCCTCGAGTATGACCTCGACATCTACATGATCGTCGCGGTGGACTTCTTCAACATGGGCGCCATGGAGAACAAGGGGCTCAACATCTTCAACTCCAAGTTCGTGCTGGCCAACCCGGCCACCGCCACCGATGGCGACTATCACGGCATAGAGCGGGTCATCGCCCACGAATACTTCCACAACTGGACCGGCAACCGGGTCACCTGCCGCGACTGGTTCCAGCTCAGCCTCAAAGAGGGGCTGACGGTGTTCCGGGATCAGGAGTTCTCCTCGGATCTGGGCTCCCGTGGGGTCAACCGCATCAACAACGTGCGCACCGTGCGCGGTCCGCAGTTTGCCGAAGATGCCGGCCCCATGGCCCACCCCATCCGCCCGGATGTGGTGATCGAGATGAACAACTTCTACACCCTGACCGTCTACGAGAAGGGCTCTGAAGTGATCCGCATGCTGCACACCCTGCTGGGTGAGGATAAGTTCCAGGCCGGCATGCGCCTCTACTTCGAGCGTCACGACGGCTCGGCTGCCACCTGCGATGACTTCGTGCAGGCGATGGAAGATGCTTCCGGCGTGGATCTCGGCCGTTTCCGCCGCTGGTACAGCCAGTCCGGCACCCCCGAGCTGACTGTGACCGACGACTACGATGCCGAAAGCGGCGTCTATCGCCTCCACGTGCGCCAGCACACGCCGCCGACTCCAGATCAGCCGCAAAAATTGCCGCTGCACATACCGCTGGACATCGAGCTCTATGACGAGCAGGGTGCCGTCATTGCGCTGCAGTATCAGGGTGAGCATATCGGCAACGTGCTGGACGTGCTGGAAGAAGAGCAGACCTTCCTGTTCGATCGGGTGCCAGTCAAGCCGGTGCCCTCCCTGCTGCGGGACTTCTCCGCCCCGGTCAAGCTGCACTATGACTACAGCGACGAGGCCCTGGCCTTCCTGATGCGCCATGCCCGCAACGAGTTCGCCCGCTGGGATGCGGCCCAGATGCTGATCAACAAGGCGGTCATCGACGGGGTGGCGCGGGTGCAGCAGGGGCAGGGGGTTGAGCTATCCCCAACCCTGCTGGTGGCCTTCGTCGCCATTCTGGACGAGGCCGAGCTGGACCCGGCCCTCAAGGCGGAGATCCTGGCGCTGCCCGGTGAGGCGACCCTGGCCGAGCTGTTCGAGGTGGCCGATGTCGATGCCATCCATCGGGTGCGTGATATCATCCATGGCCAGCTCGCCGAGGCCTTCGGCGCGCGTCTGGCCAGCACCTATGAGGGTCTGCGCCTGACGGGCTATAGGGTGATCCATGCCGACACCGCCAAGCGCGCCCTCAAGGCCGTGGTGCTCGGTTATCTGGCGGCGCTGGATGCGGAGCAGGCCGATGTGCTGGTGCGCGAGCAGTACGCGGCGGCCGACAACATGACCGACACCCTGGCGGCGCTGCAGGTGGCCAACGGCTATCTGCTGCCGTGCCGCGGTGCGCTGCTGGCGGACTTCGAAGGCAAGTGGGCCCATGACGGCCTGGTGCTGGACAACTGGCTACGCCTGGTGGGCTGCAAGCCTGCCGCCGACGTGCTGGACGAGGTGAAACAGGCGATGAGCCACCCCACCTTCAGCATCCGCAACCCGAACCGGCTGCGGGCGCTCATCGGCAGCTTCGCCATGAACAACCAGGTGCAGTTCCATGCCGTGGATGGCAGCGGCTATCGCTTCCTGACCGATCTCTTGATCGCGCTCAACGAGGTCAATCCCCAGGTGGCGTCCCGTCTCATCACCCCGCTCATTCAGTTCAAGCGACTGGATGAGGGGCGCAAGACGCTCGTCCGGGCCGAGCTGACCCGTCTGGCCAACCTCGAGGGGCTGGCACGGGATCTGTTCGAGAAGGTAAGCAAGGCGCTGGCGCAGTAAGGGTGCCGGTCACGGGCAGGGGAGCCAGGCTCTCCTGCCCGTTTTTCATCAAGAGGAGGGGGGAATGAGGCAGTACACCTTTCGGTTGGCCCTTGGCCGCGACGAGATCATGCTGATGTACCAGGGCCAGGCCAGACGGCTGGTGGTGCGCACCGAGCAGGGGTTGACCATAGAGCTGGGCCTGGAAAAGATCCGCTCCTTTGTCAGCGTCAACGGGGTGCACGGTCACTTTCGGCTGGTTACCCAGGATGATCACCGCTTTGTTCGCCTGGAGAGGATCTCCTGAGGGCCGCTCACCATCCAAGAGCGCGGCCTCGAAAGGGTTGCTTGCCGTAGTCGAACCGCTGGTGTGAGCGTCCTGTAGAGGGGAATACCCCTGCTTGCGGCGCCAAATGCAGGACGATGAGCGCCCCGTTAGCCCAAAACGCATAAATTAACAAAACATGAACATTATTCCGGGTAAATATCTGCTTTAAGTCACTATCTATCCGGTAAATCGACTAACAACCAGTGCGATTTTCTAAATTTTAGCGACTTGGCAAAATTTATCACAACCCAAGCCGTGATCTGCCCCTTGTTTTTAACATCCCGTTATCACCTTTGCTCGCCTTCCGCGATCCAAGTCATTACACTTCGCAGCAACTCTGTACCGGCGCGCATCCTGGGTGGATGTCGCCGTGTCTGTGATGTCGTCCGATAAGGAAACTAGCAATGGCATTGAAAGACGCCCCTACCTCAGTTCTGCTCGAAAACGTTCTCAGCCTGATCCATCAGAAGTTGCCCAAGAACAGTGCCTCCCTGGTCGAGTGCTTCGTCGCCAAGTTCTACGGCAACATGGCGAGCACCGACCTGCACGATCGCAATGACAGCGATCTCTACGGGGCGGCGCTCAGCCTGTGGAATGCGCTCAACCAGCGCACCAGCACAGAGCCCTATATCCGGGTCTACAACCCCGAGCTGACCCGCCACGGATGGCAGTCTCCCCATACCATCGTCGAGATCATCCTGCAGGACTCTCCCTTCCTGGTGGACTCCATCCGCATGGCGCTCAAGCGCCGGGGTATCACGGCCCACATGATGCTGCACCAGCCGCTGCACCTCATTCGCGGCAGCGATGGCAAGATAGGCGCCATCCTGGATCTCGACAACACGGCCTCCCAGACCTCGGTCGAGACCGCCTTCCTCATCGAGATCGATCATCTGACGGATGAGGAGCAGATGGATGCCCTGACCGCCGAGCTCAACTCGGTGGCAAGGGAAGTGGCCCTGGCTGTCGGGGACTGGCAGCCCATGCTGGGTCGCCTCAACGAGATCATCGAGGAGCTGCCCAAGCGCAAGAACCCGGTCAGCCAGGCAGAGGTCGACTCTTGTGTGGCCTTCTTGAAATGGGTCGCCGCCCACAACTTCACCCTGATGGGCTATCGCCGTTATGACGTGAAAGCGGTGGAGGGGGATCATGAGATCCTGCCGCTGCCAGAGTCGAGCCTCGGCCTGATGAAGAACTCCATCAAGGACGAGGGGCAGCGCCTTGGCAACATGCCCGCCAGCGCCCGTCACGCGGCCCTGAGCTCTGACTTGCTGATCCTCACCAAGTCCAACTCCAAGTCCCGGGTACACCGCCCGGCCTATGTGGACTACATCGGCATCAAGCGCTTCGACGAACAGGGCAAGGTGGTGGGGGAAGATCGCTTCATCGGTCTCTACGCCTCCTCTATCTACAACACCAGCGCCACCCAGATCCCCCTCATCAGCCACCGCCTCGAGCGCATCATGGCCGCCTCCGGCTTTGAAACGGGCTCACACGCCTACAAGGCGCTGCTCAACGTGCTGGAGACCTATCCGCGCGATGAGCTGATCCAGGCCCGGGAAGAGGAGTTGCTGGCCACAGGTCTTGGGGTGCTGGAGATGCAGGAGCGCGACATGCTGCGGCTGTTCGTGCGCCGGGATGTCTACGGCCGCTTCTTCTCCTGCATGGTCTATGTCACCAAGGAGCGCTACAACACGGCGCTGCGAGTCAAGACCCAACAGATTTTGCAGAAGTATTTTGGCAGCAGCGAAGAGGTGGAGTTTAACGTCTACTTCACCGAGGGCGTGCTGGCACGGACCCACTACATTGTGCGGGTCAACAACAACAACGTGGATGTGGATGTGAACGAAGTACAGAACAATCTGATTGAAGCGGCCCGCAGCTGGGATGACCGCCTGGATTCCGTGCTGCTCTCCCATTATGGGGAGGCCCGTGGCAACGAACTGCGCCGCCGTTTCAGCACCGCCTTCCCCCGCGCCTACAAGGAAGACGTGCTGCCGGGCTCTGCCGTGGCCGACATCATGGCCCTCGATGGCCTGAGTGAAGCCGAGCCGCTCGGCATGCTGTTCTACCGCGCCCAGGAAGAAGAGAACGATCGCCGGGTGCGCCTCAAGCTGTTCCACCGCACCGAGCCCATCCACCTCTCCGACGTCTTGCCCATGCTGGAAAACATGGGGCTGCGCGTCATCGGCGAGACGCCCTACCAGGTACGGACCCCGAGCGGCGAGATCTTCTGGATCCTCGACTTCTCCATGCTGTTGCGCGGCACCCAGCCATTCAGCCTGGCCCAGAGCCAGCAGCGCTTCCAGCAGGCTTTCGCCGCCATCTGGAACAAGACCCTGGAAGATGACGGCTTCAACCGTCTGGTGCTGGGGGCCGGTCTCACCGGTCGCCAGGTCTCTGTGCTGCGCGCCTATGCGAAATACATGCGCCAGACCGGCGTCTCCTTCAGCCAGTCCTATATCGAGGAGACGCTCACCCGTTACCCCGACATCGCAGAGCTGCTGTTCACCCTGTTCGAGCAGCGCCTCAATCCCGCCATCAAGCAGGATGCCAAGGCATTAGCCAAGCTGCACGAGCAGCTCGCCGCCAAGCTGGATCAGGTGGCGAATCTGGACGACGATCGCATCATTCGCCGCTACATGGAGATGATCGACGCCACCCTGCGCACCAACTACTACCAGCCGGATCAGGAGGGTCAGGCCAAGCCCTACATCTCCTTCAAGCTGGCCCCGGCCAGCATCACCGACATGCCGCTGCCGCTGCCAAAATTCGAGATCTTCGTCTACTCGCCGCGGGTGGAAGGGGTGCATCTGCGCTGGGGCAAGGTGGCCCGTGGCGGCCTGCGCTGGTCCGATCGCAAGGAGGACTTCCGTACCGAGGTGCTGGGTCTGGTCAAGGCGCAGCAGGTGAAGAACACCGTCATAGTGCCGGTTGGCGCCAAGGGCGGCTTCTATTGCAAGCAGATGCCGGCGGGGGCGCCCCGCGCCGTCATCCAGGAAGAGGGCAAGGCCTGCTATCGCCTCTTCATTCGCGGCCTGCTCGATGTCACCGACAACATCATCAAGGGGGAGGTGATCCCGCCGAAATCCGTGGTACGCCACGACGAGGATGACTACTACCTGGTGGTGGCCGCCGACAAGGGTACCGCCACCTTCTCCGACATCGCCAACGAGATAAGCCAGGAGTATGGCCACTGGCTCGGCGATGCCTTCGCCTCCGGCGGCTCGGTCGGTTATGACCACAAGAAGATGGGCATCACGGCGCGCGGCGCCTGGGAATCGGTCAAGCGTCACTTCCGCGAGATCGGCGTCAACTGCCAGACCACCGACTTCACCTGCGTGGGGATAGGTGACATGGCCGGCGATGTCTTCGGCAACGGCATGCTGCTCTCCGAGCACACCCAGCTGGTGGGCGCCTTCAACCACATGCACATCTTCATCGACCCGACTCCCGATGCGGCCAGGAGCTTCGTCGAGCGCAAGCGGCTGTTTGAGCTGCCGGGCTCGAGCTGGGATGACTACAACCGGGAGCTCATCTCCGTAGGGGGCGGCATCTTCCTGCGCTCCGCCAAGTCCATCAAGCTGAGCCCGCAAATTCAGACCCTGCTCGGCACCGACAAGGCCAGCATGGCCCCGAACGAGCTGATCAAGGCGCTGCTCTGCCTCAACGTGGACTTGCTCTGGAACGGCGGCATAGGCACTTACGTGAAGAGCGCCCGCGAGAGCGACGCCGACGTGGGGGATCGCAGCAACGACGTGCTGCGGGTCAATGGCCGTGACCTGCGTGCCCGCATCGTGGGGGAGGGTGGCAACCTTGGCTTCACCCAGCTCGGTCGGGTGGAGTACGCCAGCCAGGGCGGTCACATCAACACCGATTTTACCGACAACGTGGGCGGGGTGGATTGCTCCGACAACGAGGTCAACATCAAGATACTGCTGAACCAGCTGGTGGCCGCAGGTGAGATGACCCTCAAGCAGCGCAACCAGATGCTGTACGAGATGACCGATGATGTGGCGCAGATCGTCATCACCAACGCCTATCGCCAGTCCCAGTCCATCTCGGTGACCGCCTTCCGTGGCGCCGAGCAGTTGAAAGAGCAGCAACGCTTCATCCAGGGGCTGGAGCGGGAAGGCAAGCTGGACCGTGCGCTGGAGTTCCTGCCCTCCGACGAGGAGCTCTCCGAGCGGATGGCCGCAGGGCAGGGGCTGACCCGTCCGGAGCTGGCGGTGCTGGTGGCCTACGGCAAGATGGTACTGAAAGAGCAGCTCAACTGCCCGGAAGTGACCGAGGAGCCCTTCCTCGCCAACATGCTGGTCACCAGCTTCCCGGCCCAGTTGCAGCAGCAGTTCGGTGCCGAGCTGGCCCAGCACCCGCTGCGGGGCGAGATCATCGCGACCCGGGTGGCCAACATGCTGGTCAACGACATGGGGCTCAACTTCGCCAGTCGGATGAAGGACGAAACCGGTGCCTCGGTGGCGGAAGTGGCCTGCTGCTTCGCCATGGCCCGTGAGGTGTTCGGTCTGGGCACCCTGTGGCGTGACATCGAAGGCTGTGACAACCTGGTGAGTGCAGAGACCCAGCTCGAGATGATGTTCTACAGCCGCCGCATAGTGCGCCGTGCCACTCGCTGGTTCCTGCGTGCCCGCAACCGCAGCTGGAGCATCGGCGAGAACATCGCCTTCTTCCGTCCGGCCTTCGAGACCCTGGGGGAGCACCTCTACGAGGTGATGGACGAGAGCGAAGTGGCTGAGCATCAGCAGAAGGTCGCGGAGCTGGTGGCCAAACAGGTGCCGGAAGCCATCGCCCGTCAAGTGGCACACATGAGCAGCCTCTTCTCCAGCCTGGATCTGGCGCAGATTGCCGCTGAGCACAAGACCGACATAGTGCGCGCCGCCAACGTCTACTTCCGCCTCGGCGCCAAGCTGGATCTGCACTGGTTCCTCGAGCAGATCAACCATCAACCGGTGGGCAACCATTGGCAGGCGATGGCCCGGGCCTCCTTCCGCGAGGATCTGGACTGGCAGCAACGCAGCCTCACCTCAGTGGTACTGGAAGGGTGCAAAGATCAGGGAGAATGCGCTACCATACTGGCCGACTGGATTTCGGAGCATGAGCAACTCTTGTCCCGTTGGACCCATATGTTGGCCGACTTCAAGACCACGAGCACCCACGAGTTCGCCAAGTTCTCGGTGGCCTTGCGAGAGTTGAACCTGCTCCAGTTGAATTGCCGAACCTCGGCATAACCCCTAAAGCCCCGGCCAGTTGCCGGGGCTTTTTTAAGGAGCAAAAATGTTGTACCCCCTCGCCAGGCATTTCTTGTTCAAGTTCAATCCCGAACAGGCACACGATCTCTCCATCAAATATTTGCCCCGCCTTCTCGGTACGCCACTTGATTGTTTCTTCCGCCATTCATTGCCCAAACGCCCCGTCACTGTCATGGGGCTTTATTTTGCCAATCCGGTCGGATTGGCAGCCGGGCTGGATAAAGACGGGGAGTGCATCGATGCATTTGGGGCCATGGGGTTTGGCTTTATAGAAGTCGGTACCGTCACCCCCAAGCCCCAGAGCGGCAATGACAAGCCGCGGTTGTTCCGGGTAATTCCGGCGGAAGGGATCATCAACCGGATGGGATTCAACAACAAGGGTGTCGATCATCTGGTGGCCAAGGTGAAAGAGGCCAAATATCAGGGGGTGATCGGCATCAATATCGGCAAGAACAAGGACACCCCCATAGAGCAGGGCAAGGACGATTATCTGATCTGCATGGACAAGGTTTATGATCATGCCGGTTATATTGCCGTCAATATCTCGTCCCCCAACACCCCGGGGCTGCGTTCGCTGCAATATGGTGAGGCGCTCGATGAATTGCTGGCTGCCCTCAAGGCTCGCCAGCAGGAGCTGGCCGCGCAATATAAGAAGTACGTGCCGCTGGCCGTTAAAATTGCCCCCGACCTCAGCCTGGATGAAATTAATCAGGTAGCCGCCACCTTGATCAAAAACGGAATCGATGGCGTCATCGCCACCAATACCACCCTGGAGCGCGACATGATTTATGACATGCCCCATGCCGGTGAAGCAGGGGGCCTCAGCGGCCGTCCGCTCCAGCACAAGAGCACAGAGGTGATCCGCCTGCTGGCCAAGGCCCTCAATGGGGCCCTGCCTATCATAGGGGTGGGTGGTATTGACAGCGCCATGGCCGCCCGGGAGAAATTAGCGGCGGGTGCCAGTCTGGTTCAGATTTACAGCGGCTTTATTTATAAGGGCCCGAGTCTGGTCAAAGAGATAGTTACCCATATTTAAAAGATAACCGCTTGCCCTTATTTAAAGTTGCTCAAATTCTCGACATGGAATAAAGTCGAGGAACGGCTTAAGTAAGGGCAACTCCATGTGTATCCAACCCAATGACAATTGGCAGTGGCATTATGATGCTCAGGATGATCGTCTGATGCTGGATTTATCCGATCGCATGATATTCGCCACCGAATATAAGGGGCGACAACTCGTCCCCAGCTCCTTCACGACCCAACCTTTTTGTGTCGACGATGCCGCCCTCTATTACCAGCTGATGGACAAGGCCGCCGAACTCGATTGGAGTGTTCCCCATCAGGTTCAGCTGGTACTCAATGCCATCGCCGTCAGCCGCTTTTATAAACCCCTGATGCCACAAAGCTGGTTCTTTCATGAACAGCAGAATCATTGCTCGCCGGATATGGGCTCCCTGGTGTGGATGGAGACTCCCCATGGCAGGGGAGAGTTCATGGTCATCGAGGCCGGCGATCAGGCGAGCGTCTGCCTGAACCTGACCGAGGAACTGGTGCTGACCGCCAGCAAGATCCTGCCACGATTCGCGGTGATCAAGGTGATGAATAACCGGATGCAGACCAGGACCCGTGCCCAGGCACAATATCGACAGGTCAGCTGACACTGTCTCTGCACGTTATTTTTGGTTGATATTCATACGCCCTCGAAATAACCGGAGCCGGTTATTTATTGCTCGTCTCTCCCATGCCGTTGCGGCAGCTTCCTTGGGTCACTTCGTCGCCGTTTGGCGTGCTCCCTTCTGCGCTGGATATTGAGTTGCATCGTCTTGCCCGCGCCCTCTGTACCGGCGACAAGAGCAAGGACGGGAGGAATTGCGCCGGCCAGCCCCCTTTATATTCGCGCGAACCCCAAGGTTCGGATGCCGAGTGCGGGCCGATAAGGTATAATGCGGCACTATTTTTATGGCATCCCCGTGAGCGTGATGAAAGAATTTTTTGCAACCTGCCCCAAGGGGCTGGAAAACCTGCTGGCCGTCGAGCTGACCACCCTGGGCGCGGAGCAGGTCCGTGAGACCGTGGCCGGCGTCCACTTCAAAGGCGAACTGGCCATCGGCTACAAGGCCTGCCTGTGGAGCCGTTTTGCCTCCCGCATCGTGCTGGTGCTCTCCGAATTCCAGATGAACGACGATCTGGATCTCTATCTCGGCGCCCACACCATTCCCTGGGAAGAGCACTTCCCCGGCACCGCCACCATAGCCGTGGACTTCACCGGTACCAACCCGGCCATTCGCAACACCCAGTACGGCGCGCTCAAGATCAAGGATGCCATCGTTGACCGCTTCACCAAGCGTGGCCATGTGCGCCCGGACGTCGACAAGAAGTCGCCGGACATCCGCATCATGGCGCACTTGGGCAAGGGCAAGGCCAACATCACCCTGGACCTGTCCGGCCCGGCGCTGCACCAGCGCTTCTACCGTCAGGGCACAGGCGAGGCGCCGCTCAAAGAGAACCTGGCCTGCGCCATGATTGCCCGCAGTGGCTGGACCGGCGAGCCCATGATGGACCCCATGTGCGGTTCCGGCACCCTGCTCATCGAAGCGGCCTTTATCGCTGCCGACATGGCGCCGGCCCTGCGCCGGGAGCGCTTCGGTTTCGATCGCTGGCTGCAACACGATGGCGATCTGTGGCAGAGCCTGAAGATGGAAGCCCAGGTGCGCGCCAAGCGTGGCATGCAGCGCTGCGAAGTGAAGTTGTTTGGCTGCGATGCCGACCCCCGCGTGCTGATGAAGGCCCGCGACAATGCCAAGGCGGCCGGTGTGGCCCACCTCATCACCTTCAAGCAGGCCGACGTGACCGCGCTCGAGAACCCGCTGCCGATGCCTGCTGTGGAAGGGGAGGCGCGCCAAGTCGGGATGCTCATCTCCAACCCGCCCTATGGCGAGCGTCTGGGGGAGTTCCCGGCCCTGCTGGAAGTGCACCAGGCCCTCGGCGATGCCCTGCGCCGCAGCTTCCAAGGTTGGAAGGTCACCATTCTGTCTGCTTCCCCTGAGCTGCTGAGCTGCCTGCGCCTGCGGGCCGACAAGCAATATCGCCTGTTCAACGGGGCCCTGGAGTGCCAGCTGCGCAACTACCAGATAGCGCTGGACTCCGTGGCCTCCCAGAAAGAGGTGGCACAGGACTTTGCAAACCGTCTGCGCAAGAATCTGAAGACCCTCGAGAAATGGGCCAGCAAGGAGGGGATCGACTGCTATCGCCTCTATGACGCCGACTTGCCGGAATACAATGCCGCCATCGACCGCTATCGGGATTACCTGGTGGTGCAGGAGTACGCCGCCCCCAAGGACATCCCCGCCCAGAAGACCCGTCAGCGTCTGCTCGACATGGTGCAGGCCGCCATCAAGGTGACCGGCATGGACGGTGAGAAGGTGATCCTCAAGGTGCGCGAGCGTCAGGAAGGCAAGCAGCAGTACCAGAAGCTCTCCGAAGAGCAGCACCGGATGGAAGTGCAGGAGTACGGCGCCCGTCTGTGGGTCAACCTCTACGACTACCTGGATACCGGCCTCTTCCTCGATCACCGTCAGACCCGTCGCATGCTGGGTCAGATGGCCAAGGGCAAGCGCTTCCTGAACCTGTTTGCCTATACCGGCAGTGCTACTGTGCACGCAGGTCTTGGCGGTGCGAGCGAAACCACCACGGTGGACATGTCCCACACCTACCTCAACTGGGCGCAGGACAACATGCGGCTCAACTCGCTGGTGGGCCGTCAGCACAAGTTCGTCCAGGCCGACTGCCTGAAGTGGCTCTCCGAGGCCGAGGATCAGTACGATCTCATCTTCATCGATCCGCCCACCTTCTCCAACTCCAAGCGGATGGACGAGAGCTTTGACGTGCAGCGGGATCACCTGCTGCTGATGCAGCACCTCAAACGCCTGCTGGCGGCGGACGGCACCCTGGTGTTCTCCAACAACAAGCGCCACTTCAAGATGGATCTGGCCGGTCTCGAGGCCGCTGGCCTCAAGGCCCAGAACATCACCGGCAAGACCCGGCCGAAGGATTTCGAGCGCAACCAGCATATCCACAACTGCTGGATCATCACCCACGCCGAGACGCAGGCCTGATGCTGACCCTGTTTCACACCGACGGCTGCCACCTGTGCGAACAGGCCTGGGCGCTGGTGGAGGAGGCCGGCCTTGCCGCCAGTACTCGCCAGTGTGACATCATGGAGGACGAACAGTGGCTGGCGGCCTACCGGGTGCGTATCCCTGTGCTGCGGGATGACGCCGGCCGCGAACTGGGCTGGCCCTTCACCCTGGCACAGCTGCAAGGCTGGTTCGCCGCTCGGGTGTGAGTGAACGATTTGACGATAAAACGGGGGCAGAGTCTGCCGCCCGTTTTTTCATAAGTAACAAGGAACAAACATGGCACTTTTGACATTGCACGGCGCTTGTCTGTCGTTCAGTGATTTCCCGCTGCTCGACAACGCCGAGCTGACCATAGAGCGCGGCGAGCGCCTCTGTTTGGTGGGACGCAACGGGGCGGGCAAGTCCACCCTGATGAAGGTCATCGCCGGCGAGTTGCCGCTGGATGACGGCCGTCTGGTGTTGCAGCAGGACTTGAAGGTGACCCGTCTCGAGCAGGATCCCCCCGCCTCGAGCGAGCTGACCGTGTTCGACTATGCCGCCGAAGGGCTGGCCGGGGTGGGGGAGCTGCTCAAGCAGTACCACCACATCTCCCTGGAGCTGGGGCACGATCCCTCCGACGCCAACATCCGCAAGATGAGCGAATTGCAGGAGCAGCTCGATTATCAGAACGGCTGGCAGCTCGAGACCCGCATCAATCAGGTGTTGACCCTGCTGGGGCTGGATCCCGACGTGACCCTCGACAGTTTATCCGGTGGCTGGCTGCGCAAGGTGGCCCTGGCCCGTGCGCTCGCCTGCGACCCCGATCTGCTGCTGCTGGACGAGCCGACCAACCACCTGGACATCGACGCCATCAACTGGCTGGAAGAGTTCCTCAAGGATTTTCGTGGCGCCATCGTCTTCATCTCCCACGATCGGGAGTTCATCCACAAGCTGGCGACCCGGATCATCGATCTCGATCGGGGCGCCATCACCTCCTGGCCCGGCAATTACGATCAGTACCTGCAAGGGAAGGAGGAGTGGCTGCGGGTCGAGGAGCTGAAAAACGCCGAGTTCGACCGCAAGCTGGCCCAGGAAGAGGTGTGGGTACGTCAGGGTATCAAGGCCCGTCGCACCCGCAACGAAGGCCGGGTGCGCGCCCTCGAGGCGATGCGCATGGAGCGCAGCCAGCGCCGCGAGCTGCAGGGCAAGGCCAAGCTGCAGATGGACGACGTCAACCGCTCCGGCAAGCTGGTGTTCGAGACCGAAGGGCTGGGGCTGGACTTTGGTGATCGCACCCTGTTCCAGGGGCTGGATCTGCAGGTGCTGCGGGGCGACAAGATTGCCCTGGTCGGCCCCAACGGCTGCGGCAAATCGACCCTCATCAAACTCTTGCTGGGCCAGCTCGAGCCGAGCCGCGGGCGGGTCAAGGGCGGCACTAACCTGGAAGTGGCCTATTTCGATCAGTACCGCGAGCAGCTCGATCCCGAGCAGACCGTGGTGGACAACGTGGGGGAGGGCAAGCAGGAAGTGATGGTGCGCGGCCGCTCCCGCCACATCCTGGGCTACCTGCAGGACTTCCTGTTTGAACCCAAACGGGCGCGGACCCCGGTCAAGGCCTTGTCAGGGGGCGAGAAAAACCGTCTACTGTTGGCCAAGTTGTTCCTCAAACCCAGTAACTTGTTGATTCTGGATGAACCAACCAACGACCTGGATGTCGAAACGCTGGAACTTTTGGAAGAGCTGCTGACCGATTATCCCGGTACCCTGCTGCTGGTCAGCCACGATCGCCGCTTCATCGACAATACCGTGACCGGCTGCTGGCTGTTTGAAGGGGATGGGCGGATCAGCGATTATGTGGGCGGCTATGCCGACATGATGGCCACCCGGGCCCTGCAGAGTCAGCAACAGGCGACCAGGGCGGCTGCGGCCAAGGTGGCAGAGCCTGTCGCGTTGACGGCGGAGCCGGCGAAAAAAACACGCAAACTCTCTTACAAGTTGCAACTGGAGCTGGATAATCTGCCAGCCCGGCTGGAACAGCTGGAAACGGAACTCGATGCCCTGCAGGCGGAGATCAACCATCCCGGGTTCTTCTCCCTGCCGGCGGAGCAGACCCAGTCCAAACTGGATGCATTGCATGCGGCAGAGTCCGCATTGGAACACGCCTTCTCCCGTTGGGAGGAGTTGGAAGCGTTGAAACATCAAGACTAAGGAAGTAGATGAAAAAGCAATTATCCATGCTGGCCATCCTGGTCGGCGCCAGCCTCAGCGCGCAGGCGGCACAAAGCTCCTTCTTCACCATTGTCGATGACGAAGTCAAAGGATATGCCAGCGGGATCAGTGCCGATGGCAGCGGACTCATCGGGATCAACACCAAGAACAACATGGCCGAGTACTTCTCGACCGTGCGCTCTGCCGACTTCCTGGTCGATCGTTTCCGCTTCGAGCAGGGTTGCTTCCTTTCAAGCTCCGTCTGTGACTCCTTCTGGGACGAGAATCCGGGCTTTGCCTACCAGTGGCGCCGCGATTTCCTCGATGGTGTCGATCAGCGCAGTGGCCTCGGCTATGTCACCACCAACCAGACCGATGGTCTGGTAACGGCGCTGGGGGATGCCCCGACCGATCGCGCGGGTTACAAGATGGACGGCAAGCTGCGCACCGCCTTTGCCATCGTCAATGACGGCAACCCGGTTGAGCTGAAAGATGCCGCCGGCACCCACAGCCTGAGCGTCCCGACCAGCATCAAGAAGCTGGACAACGATCAGTACCTGGTGACCGGGACTGCCGCCAGCGGCAAGTACCGCCACAACGTGGGCGGTGACTTCTATAACTGGTGTTTCGCCGGCAATGACGATGAGTATGGTGACTTCCGTTACTGCCCCGGGGTCGATACTCAGGCCAGCTTCTGGCTGCTCGATGGCTCGGGTGGTCTCAACAAGCTGATACAAGCCCCCGACTATGGCCGTCAGCGCGACGAAGTGCTGCAGACCGCGTCTGCATTCGGTGTCGCTAAGTTCAATGGCACCCTGTACGGCGTGGGCTACAGCTCCACCGGTGAGGTAGGGTCGGGAAATCTCGACGGCCGCAATCTGGCCAGCTACTGGACCCTGGACCTCGATGCCGGCACCGTGGGGACCACCAAGATCATCCCGCTGCCCGATGGCGAGCCGGGCAAGGATGACAGTGTGCTGCAAAATAGCTGGGCCGTGTCTGTCAACGAGAATGGCTATGTGATCGGCAACCAGCGTTACAGCATCAACAAGGGTCAGAACCGACCGACCGAGATGTTCCTGTTCAATCTGAACAATCCGAGTTCGGCGGCAACCATCCCCTTGCAGGACAAGCCGCTCTCCGGCTCCGGCTCAGAGGGCGCAGCCATCAACGATCACAACATGGTGGTCGGCTGGCGTGACTCCCGCCATCAGACCCAGCCTGTGGCCAACGGCACCAACCGCATGCAGGAAGCCTTCCTGCTCAATGCGGCGTCCCCGAGCAACAATTGGTACCTGAACGACCTGATCTGTGGTCTGGATGATGCCGGTGCCAAGCAGTGTGCCCAGCATGGCAAGTATTACCACATCGCCTACGCCAGCGGCATCAGCAGTGATGGCACCATAGCCGCCACCGCCTATCGCTACAACAGCGAGAGCGATCTGAACCTGCGCACCAACGCAACCGTGGTCGCCGTCAAGCTGAAGCCGGCCGTGGCGGACTATCAGGGCAACAAGCCCGCTGAATATGTGGTGAGTAACGCCCCGGTCAACAACCAGACCGGTCAGGATGGTGAAGATGGTGGTGGTGGCAGCCTGTTCTGGTTGACTCTGCTGGCCTTGCCCTTCGCCTGGCTACGCCGTTACCAGCGATAAAAAATGTGTCATCAAAAATTAATGCAGTTCAGTATCTTGTGTCACAACGTCTGAATAGCATGGAATTTTTTGTTTGACCCTGCTTCCCCCCTGGGGTAAAGATGAAAGCGACCCGGTGAAAACTTGGTCGCTTTTTTGTTCCACGAAGAGGGTCGTAGATGATGAAGAGACAGAAACGGGACCGTCTGGAAAGAGCTCGTGCTCGTGGTTATCAGGCTGGCGTAGTCGGCAAACAGAAAGAAGCGTGTCCGTACCAATGCCTGGATGCCAGAGGGCACTGGCTTGGTGGTTGGCGCGACGCCATGGAGGGGCGAGGCTCAGGCCTCTTCATGAAGTAACCGAGACTTCATCACTCATTGCAAAAAGGAAAGGGGCCATGGCGGCCCCTTTACGTTGTCACTCTCTGACCGGGTCAGAGCAGATCAGAATGCGGTGGTGTCTTTGAACAGGCCCACTTTCAGGTCGGTCGCGCTGTAGATAGGACGACCATCCACCTCGACCACGCCGTCGGCAATGCCCATCACCAGCTTGCGGTTGATGACGCGCTTGAAGGTGATCTTGTAGGTCACTTTCTTGGCAGTCGGCAGGATCTGGCCGGTGAATTTCACCTCACCCACGCCCAGAGCGCGTCCCTTGCCGGGGCCGCCTTTCCAGCCCAGGAAGAAACCGACCAGCTGCCACATGGCATCGAGCCCCAGACAGCCCGGCATGACGGGGTCGCCAGGGAAATGGCAGTCGAAGAACCAGAGATCCGGGGTGATATCGAGTTCGGCCAGGATTTCGCCTTTGCCGTGTTCACCACCGTTGTCAGTGATCTTGACGATGCGATCCATCATCAGCATGTTGGGGGCGGGCAGCTGGCTGTTACCCTCACCAAATAATTCGCCACGGCTGCAGGCAAGCAGCTCTTCACGGGTAAACGACTCTTTACCTTGTTCACACAGGGAGAGGTGGGTATTAGTGGTGTCGTTATCTAGGGTCACGCTGTTTATCCTTCATATGGGTCAAAGCCGGGCCAATTTAGCTTACAGTTGTTCGCTAAACAACTCCGATCACTTTATTTAGAGGCCGAATAGACGGCCCAGCAGGTTGCGCAGCACACCACTCTTGGGGGCTGTGCCATTGAGTTCATCCAGTCTGTCCTGGATCCGGCCAAACAGGGTATCCGGCATGTCAGGCTCGCCGGCCACACAGCCGGTCAGCAATTCGATGGCCTCTTCCACATGATCTACCGGGTGGATATGGAACTGGCCCGCTTCCACGGCGGCAATCACCTCATCGGAGAGGTTGAGCTGCTGGGCGTTGGTACCGGGCAGAATGATGCCTTGCTTGCCGGTGATGCCGTGGATCTTGCACACCCGGAAGAAGCCTTCGATCTTCTCGTTGACGCCACCCACAGCCTGCACGTTGCCGAACTGATCGACAGCGCCCGTCACCGCGAAGCGCTGGGAGATGGGTTGGCGGGCGAGGGCAGAGAGAAGGGCGCACAGACCGGTCAGAGAAGCGCTGTCGCCATCAATCTCGTGATAGGACTGCTCGAACACCAGGTTTGCCGAGAGGGGCGAGGGGTTCTCTGCACCGAACTTGTTGGAGAGATAGCCGTGGATGATCATCATCGCCTTGGCATGAATGTGGCCTGCGAGCTCTGCCTTGCGCTCGATGTCGGCCACGTCGCCATCCCCCAGGTGTACTGTGGCGGTCAATCGAACCGGTTCACCGAAGTCATAGGGATGACCGGCCACCTGGATGACGGAGAGGCCGTTGATCTGGCCGACCTCTTCACCGTCGGTCTGCAGCAGGATCTGGCCATCGATGACCCCCTGATCGGATTGCTCCACCAGGTAGTTGAGGCGGTAATCTTGCTCCTCCAGGGCGAGCAGTATGTGCTCGTCGGTCACCTTCTCGGCCTCCAGCTCGCGGGCCAGGCTGTCGGCCATGCGCATGATGGCGCTGAGTTGCACCTCCGAAAGGGAGAGCCACTCCTGATGGTCACAGAGACGGCTGGCATGGCGACACAGGGCGAGGAGGGCACCCGGAGTGAAGTCCAGCAGGTTCCAGCGCAGCCGCAGCCAGGCCAGGTATTGCAGGAACTCGGGCAAGTCCTCTTCGATGTTCACCTCGGACACCAGATCGGCGCGCAGGAAGATGCGCTCGGACATGTCTCTGTCCAGCATCTGGAACTCGGCCACATCCAGCCGGTCTCCCACCAGGATCAGTTTGAACCGGATAGGCGTGGCCTCTGGGGTGAAGAAGGGGGTCAGGGTCTTGCCTTCCTGATAGGCATTCCAGTCCAGCTCGCCTTTTTGCATGGCGTTCTTGAGCTTGAACCAGAGATGGGGCTGATCGAGCAGCTCGTCGAGTTGCAAGATGAGGTAGCCGCCGTTGGCTTCCCGCAGCAGGCCCGGCTCCAGCAAGTGCTGGTTGGCATAGACGGAGCCTTGCTCCGTCTGGTAGTTGATGGAGCCAAACAGGGTGTCCCAGTTCAAGTCCCGGCCATAGATGACGGGAGCTTTCTGCTCTTCGTGATGGATCAGCAGGTTGATGAGCACCGGGTGCTGGAATTCGAGTCCCTGGGCTACGTGCGCCGCCAGATCGGAGAGAAAGTCCACGATCTTGGGATCATTTTCCTGCTTGCGGATGATGCGAGTGACCAGGCGTTCGGCATCCAGATGATGGCTCATCAGCTTGAGCAGCTCGCCAACCATCTCGCAGAATTCAAACCCGGTACCGGGTTGCAGACGCAGCCAGATAGGCTTGAACGGGTTGTTGAGGTTTTCGGTGTAGCAGAGATCGAACAGATCGCCATCCTTGCCATTGGAAGAGGCTATCAAGGTCTGGCAGACACTCTCATAATCCGCACCCGGAAAGCCGTTGAGCAGCATGACCGGGCAGTCACCATCAAAACTGGCCAGTCGCTTGATGCCGGAAATGGCTCTGGGTTGCAGGGCGGCAAAAGGGATGGGTTCAAGCTCGCTGAGCGTAGGGAACTGCTCAATAGTGAAAGCGGGTTTTAATTGTTCTGATGTTAATTCAGCCACTTAAGACATCCGGTCGGGGATAGGATCAATTGTTTCCATTATACACAGTTCAATTGGCGGTAACAGGAAACAAGCATATGTCATTTAACATAATATGCATTATGCGCAATGACGGATGCATCAGGCGTGGTCGTGGTTATCAGCATCTTTACGTTGGGAAGCCAACATCGATAAAGCTTCATCCAGGCTATAAGTCCGGCCTTGTTCGATGTCTGTCATGGCCAGCTCAAGCAACTGACGCAGCGGCTCACAAGCATTTGCTTCAGGGGTCATGGTTTCTCCGTTAGGTCGGTCAGGTCTGTTCTAGAGTCAAGTCTTGAAGATGCTTGAGGCGCATGCGCAAAACGTCCATGAACTTGGGGTTCACCAACATGCTTACGAAAAGCTCATGTTGGTGCTCAAGAGTGAATCCACCACTGCCATAGACCTTCATGTTTATATAAGTTGCAGCAAGCATTGTTACGTCATCGATTAGGTCATCTGGATCACCATCTTGGTCGATGAGTCGAGATACTGAATAGTCAACGATCGGAACTAGATAACTGAAGTCATCATCTTGCGCAGGCGCAGGTAATGTTTCAAAAAAACTGAGCAGTGGTTCTTTGACATGAACCCAATCATACAGTGGCGTGTTAGCCCGTCCGTTGCGCTCAATTTCTTGCTGTTTTTTGACTCGTGCCGCCTTGGCTTTGTTTCTCGCTCGCAGCTGCCTTTTTGGGGATTTGGTTGCCATATCCTTGAGCTCCTTCCTGATGAGCTTCATATGGTGAACGTGAGAAAAGTAGATCGCAAGTAGGTGGAGATGCCGATAACCCCATTTATCGGCATCATCATGAGAGATAACAAGGCTTTATTCAGCCGGCTCTGCGGCACAATTACTTCACCAATCCAACGCATGACGATGAACCATCACGAATGCCAGTCTCGGCCAGCTTAAGAAGATCCTCCCCCAAATCAGCAAGACCGGCCATCCGGTTTCCCTGTTGTTTGGCAATGTAGAGGTCGACCAACTTGGCCAACTGATCCGCCAAAGCCCCCTCGCCCACAACATCTGCTCGCTCAACCAGAAAGTCAGGCGGTGCCTTTTCCTGGTCGAAGTAGTCATCCCAATGATCAGACATACGCCCTCCCCTTAGTCGATATTCTGAAACCACAAATGTCCCATTTTGAGACAAGAGTCCACTATTAAAAAAAGGGAGTCAGCATGTTAAATCCTGACTCCCTTCTCTTTTTACATATGTCGGTGTTATTTAGGCGGCCAACCACCATTTGCGTTTAGGGAGCGTGGTCGACTGCTGCTGTTTCCTCGTGCTTTTACATATATCTTTGATGAGTATTTTCAGTTCATCCATATCGACAGCATGCAGGGTGAGTGACCAAAATGCCCTCTCTTGGCTATAGTGCATGCCATTGGCATAAAGCAGGGTGGCATTCTCAAAGCGAAGCTGGTTGCAGGGAGCTTCCATCTGCAATCCTGTTTCAGGAAACCAGATATTCAATGTCCCAGAGGGGATCAAGGTAAATTGGGCCATCAGATCGCCCTGCCCGACTATTTTGTAGGTTTTTTTGATGATGTCCATCGGCATAGGATTAGTCTCGGTATTTCAGCAAGTTATTATGTTGATTGTGTTCTCTGTTGCTGGCGGCAAATAAGGGATGCCTGACCCGCTGATGACAATGCACTCTTTCCATGCCGCCCCGTTGTTCCCTGAACCGACTGACATCACAGAGAGGTACAACATAACAGCCTCAGCTTGTATGAGACCTTAATGAAACACATGCTGTTTTAAAAATACACAATGGATGCAAGTGGGTATTTCAGTAGTCGTTATTATTTTCAATTGTTATCTCTCACTTGATGTTTAACCTGTCTAAGGGCTTTTGTTGCGCACTCTCGTGGCGTTCGCTGTTGCCGGTGTGCAGGTATTTGGATGTGGTATCTATGCTGTCGTGTCCTGCGTCGGCTTGCACGTGTGACAGCGGCCGGCCATGCAGATTGATGTCGTGGGTGATGCCGGTATGGCGGATGGAGTGCGGCGTCAGGGTGCGCATCTCGGCGGCGTCCTGGTCAAAACCATCCTGTTCGGCCAGGTTGGCGGCCTGCTCGAAGACCGCCATCACCAGATCCCGCAGTTGGCGGATCCCCAGGTTGGCGTTGAGCTCGCCTTGCTCCCGGCCATGGGCCGCCGCCCTGTGGCGCACGAAGAGCGGCGCCTGTTCGCCCGGGGCTGGCAGCGGCGAGAGCCCAAGAAAGGTGCGATAGCGTGCCAATGCATCCAGCAGCGCCTGGGAGACGGCCACGGTGCGGCGTTTGCCGCCCTTGCTACGGGGTATGTCATAGCCCCAGACGCCGGTCTTGCTGTCGCGGCGAAACTGGCTCATGACGGGGCTGAAGCCCGGTCTGGCCGCCACCTCGGAGATACGCAGATAACAGGCATACATGAGGCAGATGAGAAACCGGCTGCGCTCATGCTGGGCCGGGCATTCGGTTGCCAGCTGCTCGGTGGCCTGCATCACATAGGACCACTGCAATTCGGTAAAGGACTGGGCCTCTTCACCGGCATCCTGGTTGTCCGGCCGCTTGACCCGCTGCAGCAGGAGCGCCGGATTGCGATCCATGTACTCCTCCTGGATAAGGAACTGGAAGAAGGCCGACAGTATGGCGAGCTTGGTCTTCATCGCCTGTTCGCTCAGGCGGTATGGCAGCTCGCGGCCCAGTTCCCGCTTGCCGAGAAACGGTCGCCACAAGGGGTTGGGCAACCGCTCTCCCCACTCCTTGTCGAGCACGAACTGGGCCACGTTTCGGTATGCGATAAGCGCCTGTGGCGGAGCCTGGCAGTAGTCGAGATAGCGCATCATGATGCGCCTGGTGAGATCCCTGGGGCTGATGGCCACCTCGCAGAAACACCAATGCAGGAAGGTGGTCAGCTCGCTGCGGTAGGTCTTGTAGTTGTTCTCGCTGTGGCGCTGCTCCAGCAGCCAGTCGACGGCCAGCTCATAGACGAGGCCGGCATCGGGGACACTGCCCAGACTGAGAGTGGCCAGATACTGGTTGACCTGGGGATTGCCCGCCTCCAGATGGAGCAGATTATCGAACAGCGGCATGGCGGGCGGCAGTGACGGATGGGTCATGATGGTGCTTGTGAGTCTTGTTGAGTGAGGCTGGCACTGTGTCGCGCAATCCTGATGCCGATAAATGGGTTATCGGCATCAGGAGATGCCAGATGGCCAGGGGATGAGCCTTCAAGGCTTATCCTGGCGGACACAGGTCAGGATGGAATATGGTTTTTATTCAATGAATATGCACTTATGTTGGAAATTTCTCGGGGTAAATAGCGACAAGAGTGACTGTAAATGGACTCTACATGAATATTGTGGTGCGGAGACCAGGGCTGGACGCCCTGCCCCGCTCTTCCCTTGTCAGGCCACGCTCTTGAGGGATTTTCCCTTGGGCTTATCGGCGTCCAGCTTGTCTTCCCTGGGGCTGATCCCCTGCCCCTTGCCACCGCGCAACACGTTTTGCAGCAGATCCCGCTGTTCGGCCAGGTAAAAGGCCAGGCTCTCCTGCTGCTCTGGCGTCAGCTGGACAGGTGCCCCGGCCAGCAGCGTCATCAATTCATCGGCGGTATCCAGCAGCTTGTCATAGGCATCCGCCTCTTTCTTGCTGGCAAAGGTCATCTTCTCCACTCCCCCACGCACGACAACATACTTGATCTCAACGGCCATAGCGGCGTCCTCCTCATGATAGTGACTGCAAGTATATGTATGAATATACAGTGTTGCAAATAACACTCAGGAGCCGCCAACGCGCCCATCGCTTTATCGGGCGTCCCTTATGTGGCAACTGGGTCCCGTGTTTCTCTCCATGGCCCTGGGAGTTGGTTGGCCAGGCCATCTTTTCTTGGCCAGAGGTTGCGCCCCGGCAAGACAGCGAAGGCGTTTTAGGGTAAATTTTATCAGTTCCTTCAACAGGTTGAATCGTATGTCGGATCCCCACTCCGTGATCGTCTGCCCGGCGTGTGACTTGCTGATCGAACGCAAGCTGCTGCCCCTGCGTCGTCACGCCCATTGTCCGCGCTGTCACCAGCATCTCTATGGGCGCTATGCTTTTCGTCCTTCCCAGCTGATGGCCCTCACCATCACCGGCTTCCTGCTGCTCCCCTCCGCCTTCTTCGAACCCCTGCTCTACCTGCGCCTGGCCGGGGTCAACTCCGATGCCAACCTGCTCAAAGGCATTCTGATGTTGTTTGAGGAGGGCGAACTCTGGGTGGCGAGCCTGGTGCTCTGGTGCGCCGTGCTGGCGCCGGCGGGGTTGCTGCTCGGCATCTTTGCGCTCGCCTCCGGCCTTGCCAAACGCTGGCACCTGCTGGCCCCGACGCTCAAGGCTGTGGAGGTATTCCGGCACTGGGCCATGCTGGAGGTCTACATCGTCAGCCTGCTGGTCGCCCTGTTCAAGCTCATCGACATCGCCGATGTGCGTCTGGGAGGCGGTCTGCTCAGCCTCGGCATCTTGATGCTGCTCAACATGACGCTGCTCATTCTCTTCGACCCCGCCCCCTACTGGGAGCGGATCCCGCTGCAAAACGCCTCGCAGGAGCCGGATCATGATACCGACCAGCGCCCGTGAACTCGGGCTCTGCCGCTGCCACACCTGCGGCCTGCTGGTGCGCTACCAGAGCGCCATGAGCTGTCCCCGCTGCCACAGCCCCCTGCAGATGCGGATCCCCCGTTCGCTCGCCTGGTCATGGGGCCTGCTGGCGCTCGCCACCTTCATGCTGCTGCCCGCGAACCTTTTGCCCATCACCCACTTCTACAACAAGGGATTACTGCAGTCCGATACCATTTTCAGCGGTATCATGGCGCTCTATCGCAGCAAGATGTCAGGGATAGCCACCATAGTGCTGACCGCGAGCATCATAGTCCCCATCGGCAAGATACTGGGGCTGGGCTGGATCTGCTGGCAGTTGCAGCGCAGCAAGCCGGTGCGGCGCAAGCGTCAGCTCATCATGTATCGCATCATCGATTTCATCGGCCGCTGGTCCATGCTGGATCTGTTCGTGATCTCGCTGATGGTGGCTCTGGTGGATCGCGGCGTGCTGCTCAACGTGCGGGCCGGGCCCGGGGCAACTGCCTTCGCCGGCGTGGTGATCCTCACCATGATGTCTGCCCGGATGCTCGACACCCGTCTGCTGTGGGACAAGGCGGCCCGTTAATGCATTTTTTCTGTATCGGATGTGCTGTGCATCACAGCCAATTTAAGGAGTCGCTATGATCGGGGCTGAACCCGTCATTGAGAAACATCGCTGGTTATCCCCAGTCTGGTTGTTGCCCTTTATCGCCCTCTTGCTGGCGGGTGGTTTCATCTACCAGCAGTGGACGAGCAGCGGTCAACTCATTCGCATCAACTTTGCCCAGGGCAACGGCATCTTGCCGGGCAAGACCCAGCTGCGTTATCAGGGGGTGGCCATCGGGGTGGTCCAGGATCTGGAGCTGGCGCAGGACGGTCGCAAAATAGCCGTGCTCGCCAAGGTCGACAGCCGCGCCCGCCCGCTCATCCGCAAGGGCTCCGACTTCTGGCTGGTGAGCCCCAAGGCGTCGCTGACCGAGATCTCCGGTCTCGATACCCTGGTCTCCGGCAACTACATCAACCTGCAACCCGGTCGGGACAACAACCCGCTGGAGGACGAGTTCGATGCCCTGGACGGCCCTCCCCCCGGCTATCAGGCCCAGGGGCGCACCCTGCATCTGACCGCCGACTCCCTGGGATCGGTCGGCATCGGGGCCAAGATCTACTTCCGCGGGCTCGAGGTCGGCAGCGTCATCAATACCCGCCTGGGCGAAGACAACCAGAATGTGATCCTGGATCTGGTGATAGAGCCGCGCTTCGAGCACCTGGTCAAGGTGGATTCCCGCTTCTGGAACATCAGCGGCATCAAGGGCTCCTTCAGCCTGGCCGGTGTCAGCGTGGAGGCTGGCAGCCTCACCTCCATACTGAGCGGCGGCATAGCGTTCGACTCTCCCAAGGCGTCGCCCGTCGCACAGAAGGGGCTCAATTTCACCCTCTATAAAGGGCTGGCCGAGGCGGCCCGTGGCGAGCGCATCACCATCCAGGCGGGGGATCTGCCCGTCAAGGATGGCATGCCCATCCTCTATGAAGGAATAGAGATTGGCAGGATAGACCCCATTCGCCTGACCGAGCAGGGCCGGGTCGTCACGGCGCTGATCAACCCAGAGCAGGCATTTCGAATGACCGGCAAGAGCCGCCTGGTCTGGGAGACGGTCTCCCTCTCCCCCACCGGAGTCAAGCACGCGGATCGCCTGCTGGCCGGACCGGCCATTCGCCTTGACTATGTGGCGGGTGAACAGGTCAGCACCATGACGCTGGCGAGCCAGGAGCCGCGCGATGGCATCAAGCTGACCCTGCAAGCGGACGATCTCGCCGGCCTGAACGAGGGAGCCCCGCTCTGGTTCAAGGGGTTGCAGATAGGTGAGCTGGGGGCACTGACCCTGGATGCCGGCGGCAATGCCAGCGTCAGCCTGCTGGTGAACGAGGGTTATCAGCACCTGCTGAAGCGGGCCCGTTTCTATCGCGCCGCCCCCTTGCAGGTCCAGGCCGATCTGAGCGGCCTCAAGGTGGAGACCAGCCCGGCGAGCGCCTGGCTGGCGGGCGGGATCAAGCTTGTCCAGGCCACCGTGGGAGAGCGTATCGATCGCCTCTATCCCAGTCAGGAGCTGGCCCTGCTTGGCAGTCGTGATGCAAGACCCGAGCGCTGGACGCTGCGCGCCGAGCAAGCGGACGGGATAGGCGTAGGCTCCCCCGTCCTCTATCTGGGGCTGGAAGCGGGCAAGGTCAAGGCGTTGAAAGCCGAGGAGCGCGGGGTGGCGATCACCCTGGAGATAGACGCCGTCTACGCCCCCCTGCTCAAGCAGCAGCCCCAGTTCTGGAAGAAGGCTGCCATCGACGGCAAGATCCGGCTCGACGGGGTGCAGGTCAAGATGGGCAACCTCGCCACCCTGCTGCGGGGGGCCATCGAATTTGACCGGCTCGGCACCGGCCGCAGCAGCCATCAGTTGTTTGACAGCAAGGAGCAGGCCAGCACCCAGGTGCGCACCCTGACCCTGACCGCCGACAGCAACCCCGGGCTCGGGGTGGGCAGCCCCATCCGTTACCGCGGGGTGGACATCGGCAAGGTGGAGCAGATTGAACTGGATCCCGCCCTTGGTCAGGTGAGCTTCAGGGCCGAACTGGATGGGCAGTACGCCGCCCGCTTCCTGCAGAGCGGCGCGCGCTACACCCTGGTGCAGGCCAAGCTCGGGCTGGGGGGCGTCTCCCACCTCGACACCCTGATCAAGGGCGCCTTCGTGGAGGCAAGCCCGGGCCAGGGTGCGGGCAAGGAGCGCTTCCCCCTGAGTCAGAGCACCCCCATCGGCTTGGCCCTGACCCTCAAGAGCCCCTCCGTGAGCGGCATCAGCGTCGGCAGCCCCCTGCTGTTTCGCAAGATGGTGGTGGGCAGCGTCAACGGGGTGACTCTGGCACGGGATGGCAGCGAGGTGCTGATCGAGGTCAACGTCGCTCAGGAATACGCCCACCTGGTGCGCGCCAACAGCCGCTTCTGGAACGTGTCCGGGGTCAAGGCCGACATCGGCCTGACCGGCGGCACCATAGAGGTGGAAACCGTGCAGAGCCTGCTGGCCGGCGGCATCGCCTTCAACACCCCGGAGCGGGAGATGGGGCCGACCGTCAAGGCGGGCCACAGCTACCCGCTCTATGGCAAGGCAGAGAAGGAGTGGCTGGAGTGGAGCCCCCGCATCCAGCCCTGACCTGTTGACCCAAGCCCGGCCCAGTGCCGGGCTTGTTCGTTTTGCCCATCGCCCATTCAGAATATTCCGACCCCTGTGGTACTATGTCGCCCCTCTTTTGGGTCAGCGAGACGGCACTGTGCACGACAATACCTACCTTCCCGAACACTTCCTGCGTCATATCGCGGACATCATGCCGGCCCATCTCTCCATGGATGCGTTCGTTGCGAGCTGTCGGCGGCCGCTGCGGCGCAGCATCCGGGTCAACACCCTCAAGATCTCCGTGCCCGACTTCGTGACACGCATGGCGCCACTGGGCTGGCAGCTGGATCCCGTGCCCTGGTGCGAGACCGGCTTCTGGCTGACCCGGGCCGACGAGAGCGTGCCCCTTGGCAACACCGCCGAACACCTGTGCGGCCTCTTCTACATCCAGGAGGCGAGCTCCATGCTGCCGGTGACGGCGCTCTTTGCCAGCGAGCGGATAAAGCACGATGGCATGCTGCTGGATGCGGCGGCTGCGCCCGGCTCAAAGACTACCCAGGTTGCGGCCCTGATGGACAACCAGGGCATGCTGGTTGCCAACGAGTTTTCCAGCAGCCGGCTCAAGGTGCTGAGCGCCAATATCCAGCGCTGTGGCGTGACCAATGTGGCCATGACCCATTTCGATGCCAAGGTGTTTGGCCAGTGGTTGCCGGAAACCTTCGATGCCATCCTGCTCGATGCCCCCTGCTCGGGGGAAGGCACGGTGCGCAAAGATGAAGATGCCCTGCGCAACTGGAGTCTCGAGAGCATCGAGGAGATTGCCGCTGTGCAGCAAGGGCTGCTGGAGAGTGCCTTCCACGCCCTCAAACCCGGCGGCGTGCTGGTCTACTCCACCTGCACCCTGAGCCTGCAGGAGAACCAGGCGGTTTGTCAGTCGCTGCAAGACAAGTTCGGCGACGCCCTGAGCGTCGACTCCCTGGCTGACCTCTTCCCGGGTGCCGGGCAGGCCTGCACCCCAGAGGGTTACCTGCATGTCTGGCCCCAGATCTTCGACAGCGAGGGCTTCTTCGTCGCCAGGATAAGCAAGCATCACTCAGTGCCCAACACCATGTTCAAGCCGGGCAAGCTCGGCAAGTTCCCCTTCTCCCCTCTGCCGGTGAAAGAGGCAGAGCCCATGTTGCGAGAAATAGAGGCGAGCTTCGGGGTCGCTGCGCGGGGTCAGCTGTTTGGTCGCAATGACGAGATCTGGCTCTTCCCCCACGCCTTCGAGCAGGTGCAGGGCAAGCTGCGCTTCGATCGCATCGGCATCAAGCTGGCGGAAACCTTCAAGAAGGGTTATCGCCTCACCCACGAATGGGCACTGGCCTACGGCAGCCTGGCCACCCGGGGATGTGTCGAGCTGGATGCCGCCAACGGGCGTGAATTCATGATGGGGCGGGATGTCTGGCCCGAGCTGGTACCGGGAACGGGGGAAGTGATCGTCCGCTATCAGGGGCACCCGCTTGGAATGGGGAAATGGGTGGGGAGCCGCATCAAGAATGCCCTGCCCCGTGAGCTGGTGCGGGACAACAACCTGTTCAATGAGTGAGATGCCGGCGGCCATTTCAAGGACTGACACCTGTTCGAGTCTGGAAAACCCACACTCTGGTTGAACTTTTAGTCACTTCTTGAAATGCCTCGCGCCTTGTCTAAGCTTAAGGCAATCCGCCTATCAATTAGCGCACGGCTCTGCAAGGAGCCAATTCCCCTATGCCAGGTACAAGGAATTCGTACCTGGCTTTTTTTATTCCCACGATGTGCTCACTCTGCTCAATCTATGGTGTCCGCCCGGGATTGCTCTCCATGATGAGCGTGCTGGTCACTGTGCTCTTCAACATATTGCGGCACCAGCTCGTGCTGATAGAGCAAGTCGATCGCCTGCTCGATCAGGGAGGCTTGATTGTCTTCCAGGTGCTGACTTAGCTCCTGCAACCGCTCGGCGTGGCGATTGCTGATCCAGCATTGCAGCCTGCTGTGAGTTTCCTGCTTGCGTTTCACGTGTTGGCGTTGCCGCTCGGCATTGTCTTGCGCCACATTCATCTTCATTTCCTGGCTCATACGTACCTTGCTAACTAAGAGAGTGGAACTTGTTATCTCTCACCTCTGCTCGGCAGGAGGGCGCTGGAATGACACTCCCCTGCCAGGGGTGAGAGCCGCCGCCTGTGCCTGGCTCTTTTCCCTTCATGGTACTGACGCTTCACCGGCACTGCTTCGGGGGGCGATAAATATATCATCAAATCAATCAGATGGTATTTAACATAAAAAACAACGTAGCGCAGTTATATTACAACAGGCCTGCGAGGGCATGATCGGAGAACTTGTGCGCATCGTCGAAATACTCCTGCAGGGTACGCATGTCCTTGTGCCGTGTCACCTCGATGATCTTGTTCATGGGCTTGCCCGCGGTCACCGCCGAGGTGATGAAGCCTCGGCGCAGGCTGTGGCCACTGACATAGAGATCATCGATGACCTGGCCGGTTCGCCGCTTGATCATCAGGTTGATGCCCTGGGGTCCGAGTGGCTCAGACATAAGCTGACCCCAACGGTTCATGCGGCGAAACAGCGGCCCTTGGCTTATGCGGCTTGCTTTCAACCAGCGGCTGAGGGCGGTCACCGGGCAATAGTGCTTGCCAGGAATGAGCGCGATTTCGGTTTCATGGAGCTGATGCTTGCTCGGCTTGAGCCGAAGCCGGATCCCCTGCCCCACGAAGTCGAGATCGCCCACCTCGATGCGAGCGGCTTCTGAGCGGCGCAGGGCGCCGCTGAACATCAAGAGCAGCAAGGTGAAATCCCGCAGCCCCGCCAGGGTGGAGGTGTCTATCTCGTCGAGCACCCGGGTCAGGGGTTGCAGGGTCAGGGCTCCCGTCTTGCGTTTGCGGTTATCACCGAGGCGCACTATGCCCCGCATCATCTCCTTTATTTCCGCATGCTCGGTCGGCATGGGATGAATGCCCTTCTGCTTGAAGGCATAGCGGATGCCGGCGAGCCGCCTTACCAGGGTGGCCGGTTTTCGAGGCTCCCCGTTGCGCAGCTCCCCCTTCCCCTCCTCTTTATCCAGCCATACCCAGTCCGCCAATATGCCGTCGGCCTGATCCGCCAGAAAGTTCATGATGTCGTGATGACTGGTTTGCAGCGGATCCAGCCCATGCAACTGGCACCAGAATACGAAGATACGGGTATCGGCCTGATAGGCATTGAGGGTGGAATCCGCTTTTGCGCTGCGCAGGAAACGCCGCGCCCGGCTATTGAGCGCAGGATCGAATACAGTCTGCAGTGACTGATGAGCAGGAGGTGAAATGGTTGGATAGGCCACGTAAGTCTATGATTCGATATGGAGTTTAGGAGGATCTTACAGGATCTTTCAGATCCATCAAGTATCGATAATGAATATTATCGATACTTATAGGGTATTGATTCAATGCCTCCAGCCTCCCGGGGATAATAAGCAGACTTACTCTATATCCGAAGAAGATGTTTTCCAGAAGATGGTTCCGTATCGGATATTGCGTGAGAGATAACGAGCTGGGTGATTGATATTGCCGGGGGTAATCAGGCTGATGATTTTAAATAAAGAGCCCCGTCTGTCGGGGCTCTTTATGATTATTTCTTCGCCAGTTTGAATAGCTCAAAGAAATTGTGGCTGGTGGCCTCTGCCAATTCGGCTAAGGGTATCTGCCGCAGATCGGCAATAAATTGCGCGACGTCTCGCACGAAGGCGGGCTCGTTCTCCCTCCCCCGGTGAGGAACAGGGGCAAGATAAGGAGAGTCCGTCTCGATCAGCAATCGCTCCAGTGGCAATGCCTTGACCACGGCCTGCAGTGCCGAAGCATTCTTGAAGGTGGCTATCCCCGAGATGGAGATGTAAAAGCCCATCTCCATGGCGGCCTGAGCCATCTCGAGGGATTCGGTGAAACAGTGCAGCACGCCTCCCACCTGTTCGGCCCCCTCTTCGCGCATGATCTGCAAGGTGTCTTGCTGGGCATCCCGGGTGTGGATGATGAGGGGCTTGTTCAATGCCCGGGCTACCCGGATGTGTTCCCGGAAGGAGGCTTGCTGTACTTCCTTGTTTTCCGGCGAATAGAAGTAGTCGAGCCCGGTTTCGCCTATGGCCACCACTCTCTCATCCGCCGCCTGGGTCAGCAGCAAGGGGGCATCCACACCGGGATCCTGATTGAGCGGGTGGACACCACAGGAGGCAAACACCTGGGGATAAGGGGCGATCGCCGCCAGCATGGACGGGAACTGCGCCTGCGTCACGCTGACGCAGAGAAAATATCCCACGTCCAGTTTCGTGGCCTTGGCCAAGACATCGGCCATGTCGATCTGCTTGCTGCCGTAGCTGAGACGGTCGAGATGGCAATGGGAATCAACGAGTAACATAGACAACCTTGTATCTTGTCATAACCAGCGACTGAGCCAGTTCATCAGATGGATGGTGGGATTGGAGAGCTGACCCGGCTGGCAGGCGGCTTTCAGGGCGACGAGCTGCTGCTCCGCCTCCAGCAATCTTTCGCTGGAGTGGCGCTCGGCCAGTTGCTCGCTGAGGGCGGCCAGATCCGGCATCGCCAGCTGGTGATGACCACAGCCCGCCTGGGTCTTGAGGGCATCGCACAGGAAGAGTTGCAACCAGTGCAACCTGATCTGGCTCTCCTCCGCCAGCTGGGAGCAGACACTCGCCGCCCGGGTCGGCGTCTGCGACAGGGAGACGAAGCTCTCGAGCAGCATCCGTCTGGCCCCATCCTGCTGCTCTTCGATGTAGCTCAACACACGAAGTGGCGCCCCCTGACAGATCCGCACCTGGGCCTGAGTGGCCTGATGACCCTGTTCACTCAACCAGCGTAGTGTCTCCCCCTCCGTCGGCAGCTGACAGACATGCTTGTGACAACGGCTGAGGATGGTGGGCAGCAGGCGGGAAACCTGAGATGCGATCAGCAGCAGCAGACTGTCGCCGGCCGGCTCTTCCAGGGTTTTCAGCAGGGCGTTGGCGGCGGACTCCGTCATCCGCTCCGCGTCCGGAATGATCACCACCTTGCCGCGCCCCAGCTGGGAGGTGCTCTGCAGGCGGCCGCAGATCTCGCGAATCGCCTCGACCCCTATGCTCTTGCTGTCGGCGCTTATGGTGCCGAGATCCGGATGATGGCCTTTGTCGAACAACTGGCAGGCGTGGCAGTGACCGCAGGGCTCTCCGCGATCCGGCTGCTGGCAGAGGTGCAGGCGCGCCAATCGTTCCGCAAGCTGCTCCTTGCCAAGGCCGGGATCCCCGAGCAGCAGCCAGGCGTGGCCCAGGCGACCGGCCTGGGCGGTCTGGCTCAGGGCCTGCCAATCCGGGATCAGCCAGGGATACATAGGGTGCTGTCCAGTGCAGCTTCGATGGCGGCCTTGACCCTATCCGGCGTCTGGCTCGCGTCGATCACCAGTATGCTGTCATCCTTGGCCGCGAGTTCCAGGTAGCGGGCGCGGGTGCGCTCAAAGAAGCTGAGTTGCTCCAGCTCAATCCTGTCGAGCTCGCCGCGATGGCGAGCACGTTGCAGACCGAGGGCGGGATCGATGTCGAGGTAGAGGGTCAGATCCGGCTTGAAGTCGCCGAGCACCGCCTGCTTGATGGCACCGATGAGCTGGGCATCGATGCCACGACCACCGCCCTGATAGGCCTGCGAAGAGAGATCGTGGCGATCCCCCACCACCCAGATGCCCTCGGCCAGCGCCGGTTTGATCCGGGTCTCCACCAGTTGCACCCGGGAGGCATACATCAGCAGCAATTCGGCTTCTATGGTGAGGCGCTCGTCGTGCACCTCCTTGACGATGGCGCGCATTCGCTCCGCCAGGGGGGTGCCACCCGGCTCACGGGTGCACTCAATCCTGTCGATGCCGTGGGCATGCAGATAGTCGGTCACATAGCGCACCGCGGAGCTCTTCCCTGCCCCTTCCAGTCCTTCAATCACGATAAATTTAGACATTAGGGTTTCTTCAATATGAATTCGCGAACCGCCCGATTGTGTTCATCGAGGGTCTTGGAGAAATAGTGGGCACCGCCCCCCTTGGCGACGAAATAGAGATAGTCGGTCGACTTGGGGTTGAGCGCCGCCTCGATGGAGGCCTTGCCCGGCATGGCGATGGGGGTCGGCGGCAAGCCATCGATCACATAGGTGTTGTAGGGGTTCACATCGGTGAGATCGCTGCGGCGAATATTGCCATCGTAGCGATCCTTCACCCCGTAGATGACGGTGGGATCGGTCTGCAGCTTCATGCCAAGGCGCAGCCGATTGACGAACACGGAGGCGATCTGCGCCCGCTCATCCGGTTGGCCCGTCTCTTTCTCGATGATGGAGGCCATGATGAGCGCCTCATAGGGCGTCTTGTAGGGCAGATTGGCCTGCCGCGTCTGCCAGCACTCCTGCAGGAAGGTCTTCATGTCCTGATAGGCGCGGCGCAAGATGGAGATGTCGCTGGCATGGGTGGTGTAGGCGTAGGTTTCCGGCAGGAACCAACCTTCCAGCTTGCCGTTGTCGATGCCAAGCTCCTGCGCCAGCTCGGTCTCGCTCTGCTCCACGGTCAGCCGCTCCAGGTAAGGGGCGCTCGAGAGCTGCTTCAACCAGTCCTCGAAACGGGAACCCTCGACAAAAGTCAGGCTGAAATGAAACTCCTTGCCGGAGGCAAACAGGGAGAGGGTCTCCTTGAGCGGGGCTCCTTCCTTGATCTCATAGGTACCCGACTTGATGGCGACCAGTTCGGGGTGGCCACGCAGCCAGAGCCGCACCGCCCAGGGGCTGGTTTCCCCCTCCCCCAGTTCGGCAATCAGGCGCGCCGCATGGGCGCCTTTTTCGACGGTAAAGAGGCGCGTCGGCCCCTTGTTGGTGAGCGTCTCCACCTGCTGCCATTTGTAATATACATAACCCCCGGCGACGGCAACGGTCAGGGCTGCCCCCGCGAGCAGGGTGTAGAGCCGATTAAACTTCAATGACCAAACGCTCCTGTAAACGGCGGATCAATACCGGGCTGGGATATTGCATATCCCCAATGCTGGTGACCGGCACTATGCCCATCAGGGTATTGGTCAACCAGACTTCTTCGGCCTGCCACAGTGACTCCAGCGGAGCCTCCACGACACGCAGTTCAATGCCCATCTGTTTAAGCATCATGATCACGCGCTTGCGCATGATGCCATCTATCCCTGCGCGGGTGAGATCCGGTGTGAACACCGTCTTGCCACGACGCCAAAACAGATTCGCGCTGACCCCTTCTACCAGAAATCCACGGCTGTTCAAGACTATACCTTCGACCCCACCCCGTGCGGCAAGTTCGCTCTTGAGCAGAACTTGTTCCAGACGGCCCAGGGTCTTGAGCCCTGCCAACATGGGCGCATCGCCGAGTTGCTGGTGACAGACCAGGGTGGCGATGCCGTTTTGCTGCCAGCCAAGGTAGTGGTCCGGGTATGGTGACAGGGAGACGATGCGGGTAGGCGTATTGCATCCCGCGCCGTCATAGCCCCGTCCCCCACTGCCACGGGTCAGCACTATCTTGGCGACAGCCTGCGTCTGCCCTGCTGCCACTTGCGCCACTTCGGCGGCCAGAGTATCCCAGGGAAGCTCCGCAAATCCGAGTCTGGCGCAGGCAAGTTGCAACCTTGCCAGGTGTGCCGGCCACCAGATCACCTGCCCCTGCTTCACCAGCATGGTGGTGAAATGGCCGTCCCCGTATGCCAGCCCTCTGTCTCTGGCGGACACTGCTTCTGTCGGTATTCCATTAATCAGCAAGGGGATCCCTCCGATAAAAAAGGCCCGATACAGTCGTATCGGGCCTTATCATTTCGCCCAAAGCGAATTATACGCGTTTGAAGATCAGGGAGCCATTGGTGCCGCCGAAACCAAACGAATTGGAGAGGGCATATTCAAACTGGCCGGGTTTGGCCACATGGGGCACCAGATCCAGATCGCACTCCTCATCCGGGTTGTCCAGATTGATGGTGGGCGGTGCCACCTGATCACGCAGGGCCAACACAGTGATGATCGCCTCGATGGCCCCCGCCGCCCCCAGCAGGTGGCCGGTCATGGACTTGGTGGAGCTGATCATCAGGGCGCTGGCATGATCGCCAAACACCTCTTTCATGCCACGCAGTTCGGCCACATCACCCAGCGGGGTGGAAGTGCCATGGGCGTTGATGTAACCGATCGCCTCCGGCGCTATGCCGGCATCCTTGATGGCATTTTTCATGGCGCGAGCGCCACCGTTGCCATCGGAGGGAGGCGCCGTCATGTGGTAGGCGTCGCCGCTCATGCCAAAGCCAACCAGCTCGGCATAGATCTTGGCGCCACGGGCCTTGGCGTGTTCGTACTCTTCCAGCACCAGTACCCCGGCGCCATCACCCAGCACGAAACCGTCGCGATCCTTGTCCCAGGGACGGCTCGCCTTCTGCGGTTCGTCGTTACGGGTAGAGAGCGCCTTGGCCGCCGCAAAGCCGCCCATCCCCATGGGGGTGGAGGCTTTCTCGGTGCCGCCGGCGACCATCACGTCCGCATCACCGTAGGCGATCATCCGGCCAGCCATGCCGATGGCGTGGGTACCGGTGGTGCACGCCGTGGTCACGGCGATGTTCGGGCCTTGCAGCCCCTTCATGATGGAGAGATGACCGGACACCATATTGATGATGGTGGATGGCACGAAGAAGGGGCTCAGCTTGCGCGGGCCGCCGTTGATGAGGCTGCTGTGGTTCTGCTCGATGAGACCCAGACCGCCGATGCCGGAACCGATGGCCACGCCGACCCGCTCCGCATTCTCTTCGTTGATGACGAGGCCGGAATCATCCAGTGCCTGCACCCCCGCCGCCACGCCGTACTGGATGAAGAGATCCATCTTGCGGGCTTCTTTGCGGTTGATGCCGTATTGTTCGGGATCGAACTCTTTGACCAGGCCTGCGAAACGGGTCGCAAACTCGCTGGCATCAAAGTGATCGATGAGAGAAATGCCGCTCTGCCCGTTGAGCAGGGCTTGCCAGCTGGATTCGGCAGTGTTGCCCACAGGGGAAAGCATCCCCAGGCCGGTTACCACGACTCTGCGTTTTGACACTGAGCTAGTCTCCGAGAGGTATTTTGAAAGGGAGTAAACATAAAAGAAGCGGCCCTTGGGCCGCTTCTTTCAGAACAGGAACTTATTCCTGATTAGCGGTGATGTAGTCGATAGCCGCTTGAACAGTGGTGATCTTCTCGGCTTCTTCATCAGGAATTTCGGTATCGAATTCTTCTTCCAGCGCCATTACCAGTTCAACGGTATCCAAAGAGTCAGCGCCCAGGTCGTCGACGAAGGAGGCAGCGTTCTTGACGTCTTCCTCTTTAACACCCAGTTGTTCGATGATGATTTTCTTTACGCGTTCTTCGATGTTGCTCATGACCTGAATTTTCCTTTAAAAATACGCTATTGCGTCTGGTTGGGGTAGTGTATTCAATTGACGTGAGTTTGCAAGTGACTTGCCGCTGGTCAAACCACGAAATTCGCCAAACTTCGGCGTACTATCGCAAATTTGAACAGATCTCACGACAAATTGATTACACCATGTACATCCCGCCATTAACATGCAGGGTTTCGCCGGTGATATAGGCAGCGTCGTCAGACGCCAAGAATACCACAGCGGCAGCAATTTCTTTCGGATCACCCAAACGGGCGGCAGGCACCTGATTCATGATGCCGGCACGCTGTTCTTCATTGAGCGCCTTGGTCATATCGGTTTCGATGAAACCGGGGGCCACCGCATTCACCGTGATGCCACGGGAAGCCACTTCACGGGCCAATGACTTGGTAAAGCCCACCAGGCCCGCCTTGGCGGCAGCATAGTTGACCTGACCGGCGTTGCCCATGGTACCGACCACGGAACCTATGCTGATGATGCGACCATGGCGCTTCTTCATCATGGCACGCAACACCGGCTTGCTCAGACGGTACAGGGAGGTGAGATTGGTGTCGATGATCTCGTTCCACTCGTCATCCTTCATCCGCATCAACAGGTTATCGCGGGTGATACCGGCGTTGTTGATCAGGATGTCGATGTCGCCAAAGCGTTCCTTGATGGCGGCAAAGACGGTTTCGATGGATTCCTGGCTGGTCACGTTCAGTGCCATGCCGCAGCCCTGCTCGCCCAGATAGGCGCTGATGGCCTCGGCACCGCTCTCGCTGGTCGCGGTTCCCACCACTTTCGCGCCACGGGCCGCAAAAGTCTCGGCAATCGCACGACCAATGCCACGGCTGGCGCCGGTGACCAGCACAACTTTATCGGTAAAACTCATGACTTGCTCCTGTTTATTTGACTTGGGCCAGCGCCTGCTCGAAAGAGGCGGCATCGTTGGCGTGAATGCCTTCCACGCGCGGATCGATGCGCTTGGCCAGCCCGGTCAACACCTTGCCCGGTCCCATCTCGATCTCGAGGGTGACGCCGTCGTTTGCCATCCGCTCTACCGTCTCGGTCCAACGGACCGGGCTGAACAGCTGGCGCACCAGGGCTTGCTTGATGGCGGCCGGATCCTGTTCACAGGAGACGTCGACATTATTGATGACTGCGATGGTTGGAACCTTGATCTCGATCCCATCCAGCGCGGCGGCCAGTTTTTCGGCTGCGGGTTTCATCAGGGCGCAGTGGGAAGGCACCGAGACCGGCAGCGGCAGTGCACGCTTGGCGCCTGACTCTTTCATCAGCACGTTGGCACGCTCGACTGCTTCCTTGTGACCGGCGATGACCACCTGGCCCGGGGAGTTGAAGTTGACCGGAGAGACCACCTGGCCTTGCGCCGCTTTCTCGCAGTTGGCGGCGATGGAGTCGTTGTCCAGACCTATGATGGCGGCCATGGCGCCGGTGCCTTCCGGCACGGCTTCCTGCATGGCGAGGCCACGCAGCTCGACCAGCTTGACCGCATCGGCAAAGGCCAGGGCGCCGCTGCACACCAGGGCGGAATACTCGCCCAGGCTGTGGCCGGCCATGACGGCGGGGGTTGCCCCACCCTGCTGTTGCCACAGGCGCCACAAAGCGACGGAGGCGGTCAGCAGTGCTGGCTGGGTGCGCCAGGTCTTGTTCAGATCCTCGGCGGGACCGTTCAACACCAGGGCAAACAGGTCATAACCCAGCACCTGGCTCGCCTCGGCGAAGGTCTCTTTAATCACGGCGTGTTGCTCGGCGAGCTCCGCCAGCATGCCGACGCTCTGGGAGCCTTGTCCCGGGAAGGCAATGGCAAATCGGGTCATCATTGATTCCTTTAAGGTAAGACGAAATCGGTAAGCGGGCGCCCGAGACTCGCGGCGCCGCTTGGTATCAGAGGCGAACCAGCGCCGAACCCCAGGCGAAACCGCCGCCGAAGGCTTCCAGCAATACTAGCTGGCCCGGTTTGATACGGCCGTCACGTACCCCTTCATCGAAGGCGATGGGCACGGAGGCGGCGGAGGTGTTGCCGTGGCGATCCAGGGTCAGGATCACCTTGTCGAGCCCCATGCCGAGTTTCTTGGCGGTGGCGTTGATGATGCGGAAATTGGCTTGATGCGGGACCAGCCAGTCCAGCTCGCTCGGAGCTATGTTGGCGGCAGCCAGGGTCTCGGTCACGATCTCGCTCAGGCGCGTCACCGCGACCTTGAAGACATCATTGCCCTTCATGTACATGTAGGCTTCGAGCTCGGCCCCCGGCATGCCACGACGAGGCTGCGGCAACTTGAGCAGTTCGCCATAACGGCCGTCGGCATGGAGGTGGGTGGAGAGGATACCGGGGGTCTCGCTCGCCCCTATCACCACGGCACCGGCCCCATCACCGAACAGTATGATGGTGCCCCTGTCTTCCGGATCGCACATGCGGGAGAGCACGTCGGCACCGACCACCAGGACGTGGCGAGCGGCGCCGGACTTGACGAACTGATCGGCAATGGAGAGCGCATAGGTGAAACCGGCGCAGGCCGCCGCCACGTCAAAGGCCGGGATCCCCGGAACCTCGAGCAGCCCCTGCAGTTCGCAGGCCGCAGCCGGGAAGGCGTTCTCGGCGCTGGTGGTCGCCAGCACTATCATGTCCAGATCGGCGGCAGTCAGACCCGCGGCATCCAGCGCCCGCAAGGCCGCCTGATGAGACAGGGTTGCGACGCTCTCGTCGCTCCCGGCGATGCGGCGTTCACGGATCCCGGTACGTTCCACGATCCACTCGTCACTGGTTTCAACCATCTGCTCAAGATCGGCGTTGGTACGAACCGAACTCGGCAGATAACTGCCAGTACCCAGAATTTTGCTATGCATAGAGTTTTATAAATCCCTGTCGGAAAAGACAGATTCAAGGCGATCTGCAATTTGCAATGGAAGTTGGTGTTTGGCTTCTTGTGCGGCCAGCAGAATCGCATGACACAGAGCGCGGCGCTCGGCCCGCCCATGGCTTTTTACCACAATGCCGCGCAATCCTAACAGACTCGCGCCATTATACTGGTCGGGGTTCAGGTAAGAAAAACGCCGTTTGAACATAAATCCGGCGAGTCGACCAAGAAAACTGCGTTTTTTGCGAGGATATCCCGCCAGTTCGGCCATCATCCGCACCACGCCCTCGGCGGTCTTGAGCGCCACATTGCCGACGAAACCGTCACAGACGATGACGTCGCTGTCACCGCTGAAGATCCTGTCCCCCTCGATGAAACCGACAAAATTGAGCGCGGCGCACTGGCGCAACAACTCGGCACTGTGGCGTACCAGGTCATTGCCCTTGATCTCCTCCTCCCCCACGTTGAGCAGCGCCACCCGGGGGGATGCTATCCCCTCGACCTGCTCGGCCACGACGGAGCCCATCACCGCAAATTGCAGCAAGGTGTCGGCATCGCAGCTCACGTTCGCCCCCAGATCCAGCATCACTGTGCGTTTGCCGCTCAATGTCGGCAGTGCCTTGATGAGGGCGGGCCTGTCGACCCCGGGCAGGGATTTGAGCACACATTTGGCCATGGCCATCAGGGCACCGGTATTGCCGGCACTGACGCAGGCATCGGCCTCACCGGCTTTCACCAGATTGAGCACAATCCGCATGGAGGAGTCTTTCAGGGTACGCAGCGCCACGATCGGCTTTTCGCCCATGCCGACGACCTGGGATGCATGTACGAGACGAACGCGGGGATGAGTCAGCAAGCCATGTTGCTGCAACAGAGGGGCGATCAGGTGTTGGTCACCGACCAGAACAAGATTTAGTTGAGGCAGAAGAGACAGTGCCTGCACGGCGGCAGGCACTGTTTCAGAGGGGCCAATATCTCCCCCCATTATGTCTAGCGCGACAGTTTGCGTAGACAAAGGCAATCCTTAAGCGATTACCTTTTTACCGCGGTAGAAACCATCGGCAGTCACGTGGTGACGACGATGAATTTCGCCACTGGTCTGATCAACAGTCAGGGCTGCAGTGGTCAGCGCATCGTGGGAACGACGCATGCCACGCTTGGCGCGGGTTTTACGGTTCTGTTGTACGGCCATGGTAGGCTAACTCCTAAAATTCACTTACGTTTGAGCTCTTCAAGAACTGCAAAGGGATTCGGCCGCTCATCAGCAGGCTCGATGTCACCCCAAGTCATTTCCATGTTTCCTCTGGGGCAGACATCCATGGGATGCATGGCCACCTGAGGCAACGAGAGGATGAGTTCATCCTCCAGGATTTGATGAAGATCTATCTCGCCGTTTTCGTCCAATTCAATGGGCTCATAAGCTTCCGGCAGCTCTTCCTCGTTTGTTCTCTCGAACAGCGGAGTGTAAATAAAACTAGCTTCACAAAGGTGCTCGAAAGCCTCTCCACAACGCTGGCAAACCAGGTCAACCTTGGCATGGGCAGTGCCTTTCATAACGGTCAACTTCTGGACATCTTTGCCAAACTGCAGAGTGACGTCCACATCACTTCGCAAGCCTTCGGTTGATGCTTCCAGTCTGGGCATCTGCGACTTTTCCACTATCCCGACATAATCGAGTAGCTTCAAGGCATTACGGACTGGATCAACCTTAACGGGCAACTTCACCTTTTGCATAGGGCGCGAATATTATAGGTCCAACAAGGGATAGTCAAAGGAAAAAGTCCTTACCGCCGATGATTTTACCTGCACAAGCCCCTGCATGCTGGAACTTGTGTTCATCGGTGGCCGATTATGCCATAAACCGCGGGATCCCGCACAGGATCCTGTGCCGTCATCCCCCTTGGTCAGGAACTCGGGGTCAATGCGCCCTTTATGCCGTTGTACGCCCCTCCCCCATCAAGTGCCCCGCGCACCAAGTACCCGGCTTGACTGTCCGTTCCTTGCAGAGCCTCCATTGCCGGATTCAGGGCGAGGCAAGGCAGCCTCCGCCACCGAGTAACAGTTGCCGAGGTGCGGCTCTGGGTTGGGCCTCCATCAGGCGGCGTATGGCCTGAAAGCTGCCCAGCGCCGCCTTGATGGTCATCGGATTGACCAGCCAGCCCGGCAAATGGCTGCCCGGATTGGTATGGCTTTCGAGCCTGACCAAGGTGGTGCCATCGCGTTGTGGCAGCGCCTCCCAGCGACCGGCACTCTCCCTGATCCGGTACAGGCCCGGGCGGGGCGCCAGGGCGTCCGGCTCGGCCCACACCTCCAGCACCAGCGCGCAGCCAGCCCGCCGGCTCAGGTGGGAGCGCGTGATCAGCTCCCTGTCCTGCACCGGCCAAGGGGACGCCAAGCGGGTGTAAACCAGGTCATCATCGGTGCCGGATCTTGCCAGCAGCCGCACCTCGCGACTGGACGGCAACCACTCCCGATGGCGCGCCGTGTCTCGCAGCACGGCCAGCAACGCCATGGGATCCGCCTTGACCCGCATCTCCAGGCGTAAGGCCAGAAAGGGGGACGGAGGGCGCGCCTGGGTCCAGAGCTGTACGCCGCCCTCCCCCTTCTCTGGCTGCCACTCCTGTCCCCAGCTAGCGAGGGAGAGCAGCATCAGGGCCAGTACACCGTATCTTGTCATGTCGCACTCCTGCCTCATCAAGCGGTGTCATCGCCGTTCTCGGGTCGCCAGCATGCATGTTGTTATAAGCCAAAGCCGCGCGCTGGCGCTCGGGTGGTTTGCGTGGGCCTTCTGCCACAGTTAGAATCAACCAATTGATTTATAAATGGATATCATCAACATATGCACACGCCCTTGATCCTCGCCTCCACTTCCCGTTATCGCAAGTCGCTGCTGGAAAAACTCGGCCTGCCGTTCCAATGTGCCTCTCCGGAGGTCGATGAAGCCGCTCTACCCGGGGAGTCGGCCGACGCACTGGTCAGCCGCCTGGCTCATGCCAAGGCGAGCGCCATCGCCCACCAACATGATCAGGGGTTGATCATAGGCTCGGATCAGGTGTGCGTCTGTGACGGCCGCATCCTCGGCAAGCCGGGCACTGCGGATAACGCGGTGGCGCAGCTGATGATGGCCCAGGGCAAGAGCATCACCTTTTATACCGGCCTGTGCGTACTCGATGCCGCAAACGGCCGGGCCGAGCAGCTCGTGGAGCCCTTCACCGTGCATTTTCGCTCCCTGGACGAGGCGGCCCTGCGCCGTTATGTGGCGGCGGAGCTGCCCCTCGATTGCGCCGGCAGCTTCAAGTGTGAGGGCATGGGGATCATGTTGTTCAAGGGGCTGGAAGGGCGGGATCCCAACGCCCTGATCGGCCTGCCCCTGATCGGCCTGATCGAGCTGTTGGCGCGCCACGGCCTCAATCTGCCCTGATCCTTGGCAGGAAGCAGAAACAACAATGGGAGCCAAGGCTCCCATTGTTGTCTTAGTGTTCATCAACCCTGTGCGCACTCAGGCGACGATCCGCCCCACCGAATCCATCAGGATACAGTCCCAATCGAAAATGGCGAGTCGGATGCGCTGCATCAGCGTGCCAGCTTGTTCAGGAAGGCATCGAGCTCGGGGGCGAGCGGCGCTTCCACCTGCATCTCGCGATCATCAGCCGGATGGGTGAAGCTCAGCTTCCAGGCGTGCAAAAAGAGGCGCTTGAGCCCCAGGGTTCGCATCTTCTCATCGAAGGCCGACTCACCGTATTTGTCATCACAGGCGATGGGGTGACCGGCGTGCTGGGTATGAACCCGGATCTGGTGGGTGCGACCGGTGATCGGGCTGCATTCCACCAGGGTGGCTTCGGCAAATTGACGGGCAATCCGGAAACGGGTCTCGGAGGGCTTGCCGTCACTGCTGACCCGCACCACCCGCTCGCCGGATTGCAGATCGTTCTTGCGCAGCGGCGCATTGACCACCTTGACGTGTGACTGCCACTGACCGCGCACCAGCGCCAGGTATTGCTTGCGCATGGTCTTGACCCGCAGCTGCTCGTGCAGGCTGCGCAGGGCACTGCGCTTCTTGGCGACCAGCAGCACGCCGGAGGTGTCGCGGTCGAGCCGGTGTACCAGCTCCAGGAAGCGGGCTTCCGGGCGCAGGGCGCGCAGCCCCTCGATGACCCCAAAGCTCAAGCCGCTGCCGCCGTGCACCGCCATGCCGGACGGCTTGTTCAGCACTATCATGGCCTCGTCTTCAAACAGGATCTGGCTCTCCAGACGCTGGATGCTGCCGAGGTTGGCAGAGGGCAATTCGTTCTTCTCGGCCACGCGCACGGGGGGCACCCGCACCTCGTCGCCGGCGCAGAGTTTGTATTCCGGTTTGATGCGTTTCTTGTTGACGCGCACCTCGCCTTTGCGAAGGATGCGATAGATCAGGCTCTTGGGGACGCCCTTTAACTGAGTCTTGAGAAAATTGTCGATGCGCTGCCCTTCATGCTCAGCTTCGATGGTGAGCAGCTGCACTTGTTGATGTATCTGTGTCATGGCGCGGATTTTAACACCGCCGACAGCCCTTGGCTGCATGCTTTGTTAAAAAATGGCGTCTTGCTATAAAAGTGGTTTAAATGGGATAATAAACAAGGTTTTGTCATTGTGTTCAAGCCTTGTACTAAGTGGCCAAAAAGTATGCCACCCAATCCCGAAACACCGTGTATACAAGAACATGACGGTTCCCGGGTGCGAGGTACAACGCATGGAGAACGCAAACAGAACCGATTTAATTGTCTCCACACCGGTATCCTTAATTCATGCCTTCTCGAGAAGGCCGAACCAGAGTGCCCTTAGTTTGCGCCTCATGCATGTCCCAACCGGGAGGTTGCCCAAGCATGCTGAAGACCCGAGGCCGGCACCGGCAGGATCCTGTGGAGGAATCAAAATGACAAAATAATGAGAACTCAATGAAAAGAATGCTAATCAACGCGACTCAGGAAGAGGAGTTGCGCGTAGCGCTGGTTGACGGACAACAGCTCTACGATTTGGATATTGAAAGTCCGGGACACGAGCAGAAAAAAGCGAACATTTACAAGGGTAAGATCACCCGCGTAGAACCCAGTCTTGAAGCTGCTTTTGTTGACTATGGCGCCGAGCGCCACGGTTTCCTGCCGTTAAAGGAAATCGCCCGCAATTACTTCCCCTCCGGTTACTCCTATCAGGGTCGTCCCAACATCAAAGAAGTGGTCCGCGAAGGCCAGGAAGTGATCGTCCAGATTGACAAGGAAGAGCGTGGCACCAAGGGTGCAGCCCTCACCACCTTCATCAGTCTGGCCGGCAGCTACCTGGTGCTGATGCCGAACAACCCCCGTGCTGGCGGCATTTCCCGTCGTATAGAGGGTGACGAGCGGACCGAGTTGAAAGAAGCCCTGAGCGGACTGACAGTGCCTGACGGCATGGGCCTCATCGTGCGTACCGCCGGTGTGGGCAAATCCCCGGAAGAGCTGGAATGGGACTTGAACGTTCTGCTCAACCACTGGGATTCCATTCATAAGGCGTCACAGGACCGTACCGCGCCCGTGCTTATCCACCAGGAGAGCAACGTCATCGTGCGCGCCATTCGTGACTATCTGCGTCGCGATGTGGGCGAGATCCTGATCGACAATCCGGTCATCTTCGAGCGTGCCAAGTCGCACATCGAGCTGGTTCGCCCCGATTTCCTCAATCGTGTGAAGCTGTACAAGGGTGATGTCGCCCTGTTCAACCACTTCCAGATCGAGAGCCAAATCGAGTCTGCCTTCCAGCGTGAAGTGCGTCTACCCTCCGGCGGCAGCATCGTCATCGATCCGACCGAAGCGCTGACCTCCATCGATATCAACTCCTCCCGCGCCACCAAGGGCGGCGATATCGAAGAGACGGCGCTGCAGACCAACCTGGAAGCGGCCGACGAAATTGCCCGTCAATTGCGTCTGCGCGACCTGGGGGGCCTGATTGTCATCGACTTCATCGACATGACGCCGGTTCGCCATCAGCGCGAAGTGGAAAACCGTCTGCGTGAAGCTGTCCATCAGGACAGGGCCCGCATCCAACTGGGCCGGATCTCCCGTTTCGGTCTGCTGGAGATGTCTCGCCAGCGTCTGCGTCCCTCCCTCAACGAGTCCAGCAGCCACATCTGCCCCCGTTGCCAGGGTCAGGGTGTCATCCGTGACAACGAATCCCTCGCCCTGTCCATCCTGCGTCTCATCGAAGAAGAGGCCATGAAGGACAACACAGAGCAGGTTCACGGCCAGGTGCCGGTCGATGTTGCCGCCTATCTGCTCAACGAGAAGCGTGCCTCCATCGCCAGTCTGGAGCAGCGCAATGATGTCCGTGTTTACATCATTCCGAACCAGCATCTGGAAACCCCGCACTACGAAGTGACCCGCATCCGTCAGAACGAGATCCCGGAAGCGGCCAGCTACGAGCTGAAAACCGAGATTGCCAAGCCGGTCTACCAGCCCAAGCAGGCTCAGGTGATCGAGCGTGAACAACCGCTGCTGCAAGGCTTCGTCCAGGCGCCTCAACCGGCCGCTCCTGTTGCCGCCCCAGCCCCAGCCCCCGTCGCAGCAGCGGCACCGGTCGTCGCCGAAGCGGGTCTGTTTGGCAAGCTGTTCAAGGCCATCTCAGGTCTGTTCGGCTCAGATGCAGCCCCGGCACCAGTGAAAGCGCCTGCCGAGAAACCGGCTGCACAACGGGAAGCGCGCAAGGATGAGGGTCACCGTCATCAGCGTGACGACACCCGCAGCCGTGGCCAGCGTGGTCGTCGCGATGACAACCGCAGCAACCGCAACCCGGCAGACGCCGGCGAGAAGCGTGAAGGCGCCGCCAACCGCGAGGGTGGCGAGAGCCGCAACCGTCGTCAGCGTAAAGAGCGCGAGCCTCGTCAGGAGCGTGAAGCCCGTGGTGAAGTGCGCAGCGAACAGCGCATGGAACGTGAGCCCCGTGAAGCACGCAACGAGCCGCGCGTGGATCGCGAACCCCGTGAGCCCCGTCAGGAACGTGAACCTCGCGCCCCGCGCCCGGCTCGCGAACCCCGTGCCCCGCGCGAGCCCCGTGCCGAGGTCGTGGTTGAAGCGGTAGAAGCCGTCGAGACCGCCGCCGTCAACGCCGAGCCGCGTCAGGAAAAAGAGCAGAAAGTGGCCGAGCGCCGCGAACGTCGCCAGTTGCGCAAGCAGGTTCGGGTCGATGTCGCCGCCACCGACACCCCTGCCCTGCCGGTGGACGAACAGGCCCATGACCAAGTCGAGACAACGGCCGTGGTCGGTGAGCAAGAGGAGCAGACCGAAGGTCAGCGCCGCTCTCGCCGTACTCCGCGCAGCCAGCGGATCGAAGGCCAGCGTCGCAAGCGCATCAACGAAGATGCCCGTGGCCAGCGCGATGATGAACCTCAGGCCGAAGTGCAACTGACCACAGCCGCTCAGGCGGACGCTGCTCAGGTGAAGGTGGAAGAGCCCGCCGTGCCTGTCGTCACCATCCCGAGTGCCGAGGCCGTTGCCGCCGCGCTGCAAGCCTCTGCCGCTCTGACCGAGCACGTGGTCGCCGAAGCCGTGGCCGAAGAGGCTCATGAGCAGGCTCAAGCGGCTGTGGCTGCCGTCGCCTCCCCTGTGGTTGCCGAGGTGGTTGAAGCTCCCGTTGCAGTCAACGAAGCTCCTGTTGCCGTTGAAGTAGCCCCGGCTGCTATCGAAGTGGCACCTGCCGCCATCGAGCCGGCCCCGGTTGCCATCGAAGCAGCTCCTGCCGTTGTCGAGCCGGTGACCGAAGTGGTTGCCGAGGAGGCTCAGGTCGTGGTCGAGGCCAGCACTGCTGACCAGGCTGTGGTAGAAGCCGCCCCCGTTGTGGTGGAGCCGGCGCCTGCCCCGCAAGCCGAGGAAGTGGCTCCTGCCGCCGAGCCTGTCGCCCCTGTGGTCGCACAGCCCGAGCCTGTCGTCGCCCCGGCCACCAAACCGGTTGCCAAAGGCGCTGGCGTACTGGCTCGTGCCCGCAAGGCCTCTGCCCCCATGGCAACGCCGGCAGCAGTGCCAGCACCAGCTCCCCGTGAGCCGGTTGAGCAGGCCCCGCTGGAGCGCAGTGAAGTCGCGAGCTCAGGCCGCCACGGTGGCAGCACAGCCGCCGTCAATGTAGCAACCAGCCCGGCGGGTCGTCCCTGATCCTCTAGCTTGTCTGGTCTGATAAAAAGAGCCACACCTTGTGTGGCTCTTTTTTTTTGCCTGACAGTTTGGCCAGCCCCTCAATCCCCTGTCCCCTCCTCTTCTTGCTCTTTGCAGGGAAGATAAGCGACAAACCAAGCTGACTCGGGAACCGGAACACTCTGTCAGCCTCTCCTCTTCGTATCTTGCCTTGCCGCAATTAGACCCCAGGAACCATGCCTGGGAGCGTCGCCCTTGCTCCCGCCGCCATGCAGGCCCTCTTGTTTATCGTGCAAAGCACAGCCGGTCACGGGCCAAGCAAGGCATCCCGCAACACGACCAGGAGTGATGGCAGTCACACCGACACCGAGCGGCGGACATCATGAGCGGATGCATTCAAGGAATGACGAGAGAGCATAGCCCTGATGAGAGGAGGAGACGATGGCTTAGCCCCCGACCTCAAGACAGGCGGGATGGGCTGCGGTCACCTCCTTCTGATGACAAGGAGGGTAAATGAGGAAGAGGAAAGCTGGCAGGGATCTATCAGTGAATGAACACTCTTGTTTGATGGCATATAAGGAGTGTTTCTGCCAGTTGCCGAGCATGACGGCTAGCGGCGGCAAGATCGCAGCCATGAAAAAAGGGCCCGCAGGCCCTTTGTCATTGATGCTCTGTGTTGGCTGTCAGCCGCCGAACAGATTGTTGCTGATCAGGAACAGTCCACCGGAGAGCAGCATGGTGAGCGGCAGGGTCAGTACCCAGGCCAGCAAGATGGTCTTGATGGTCTGGCTCTGCAGGCCTGATTTGTTCGCCACCATGGTCCCCGCCACCGCAGAAGAGAGGATATGGGTGGTGGATACCGGCATGCCGGTCAAGCTGGCCACCCCGATGGAGGCCGCAGCCGTGATCTGGGCGGCAATCCCCTGGCTGTAGGTCATGCCGGAAGAGCCTATCTTCTCGCCCACTGTGTAGACGATACGACGCCAGCCCACCATGGTGCCGCAACCCAGCGCCAAGGCGATGGAGACGATGACCCAGGTCGGCGCGTATTCGGCCGTCGCGGTCAGGTCCTTGCGCCACTTGGCAAGATCGGTCAGCTCCTTGGCCGGCAGCGGCAACTTGGAGACCTTGCGGGCAGTATCGTCGATACAGAGCAGCAGACGGCGCACCTCGCGGCGATCGGTCAGGCTCATCTGCTCGTAGGTGCGCACCTGGCCCAGACGGTTGTCCAGGGTAGCCATGGCCGCGAAGGCCTCACCGGCCTCGCAGTGAGTCATCAACTCTTCCTGGGCATGGGCGGGAACGCTGAAGTTCACGACGGTGGAGACCTGCTCCTGGTTGCGCTGATAGATCTCCATGATGCGCTGGTTGGCATCCTGGGTTCTGTCCAGATCGTAGGAGCGGCTGCTCATGTCCAGTGCGAAGTAGGCGGGCGCCATGCAGATCAGCACCAGCATCACCAGACCTATGCCCTTCTGACCATCGTTGGAGCCGTGCACGAAGCTCACCCCCATGGCGGACGCCACCAGGGTCAGACGGGCCCAGAACGGTGGATGCTTCTTGCCGTCCACCAGCAGTCGCTCTTCCGGGGTTTTGTGGATCTTGCTGCCAAGCCAGACTCGCTTCATGGCGAACAGCAGCAAGGCGGCAATGATGAAGCCCACGGTGGGAGAGATGATGAGAGAGAGCATGATGTCGATGGCTTTGCCAACGTTGATGCCCTCTTTCAGAGGTTGATCACTGATCAGGGCATAGGCACCGCCTACCCCCAGAATGGAGCCGATCAGGGTGTGAGAGCTGGACGCCGGGATGCCGAAGTACCAGGTTCCCAGGTTCCAGACAATGGCTGAAAACAGCAGGGAGAACACCATGATCAGACCCTGAGTCGAATCCATGCCGAGCAACAGATCGATGGGCAGCAGATGGACGATGGCATAGGCCACCCCCAATCCCCCCATCATGACCCCGGCAAAGTTGAACAGGCCGGAAGCCACTACCGCAGTGTGCGCGGGCATGGCCTTGGTATAGATAACCGTTGCTACCGCGTTGGCGGTATCATGAAAGCCATTGATGAACTCATAGGCCAGCACAAAAAAAACGGCCAATACCAAACCGATTGACCACCACAAACCCAAACCACTAAACATTTCAAACATAAAAACGAACCTGTTTATGAGTTGCGGCGGATTATGCCAGAAGGCTCGGTGCGCCATACCCGTTGTTGAAATATTTCAGTAAGAAAAAAAAAGGGCATTCCGTCAGAAAATGTCTTAGGTCCAGCAGGGATCGGGCTTGTCGTGGATTAATTAAAGGCCGTTGAGACCTCATGGATAGGCGTCAATCAACCCCAAAAATCTATCAGCGCACCGCCAAGCTGACGATTTTACACGCGTTTTACCATCAGGTTCGCGCCTTACAGGATGCCTTACTGCACGCCCCTTAAAAGTAAAAGGGTGCCGAAGCACCCTCTATAGGCAGCATGAAGACGAACATCAGTCCTGGTTGATGCGGCTGGCCACCGCCCCTTGCTGGCTCTTGTACTTGGCATTTTCCCGCTTGTTGTAGGGACGGGCCGCGGCGCCGGAGAGCATCTCGAAGTTCAGCGCCCCTATCTTCATCTTGGGACGCAGCGCCAGCGGCAGTTTGCCGCCGTTGTAGAACTCCAGCACGATGCGACCGGACCAGCCCGGATCGATACGGTGCGCGGTCACATGAACCATCAAACCCAGACGGGCGAGAGAGGAGCGACCGTCCAGCCAGCCGACGATGTCCGCAGGCAGGGTCACGGATTCGTAGGTCACCGCCAGCGCCAGTTGACCCGGGTGCAGATAGAAGGCCTCGCCGTCCGGGATGTGGATCTCGTCGCTCATCACCCGATCGATGGCATCGGCCATCTCGCCGCTCGGACCGCTCAGGTCGATATAGGGGGCGGTATGATCGCGAAACACGCGAAACTCGTTGCCGAGCAGCACATCGACGCTGACGCCACTGATCCGCTCAACACCGGGCCTCGGCTCAATGACGATCTTGCCTTCATCCAGATGGCGTTCGATATCGGTATCACAAAGACGCATTCGGCGACTCTCCTGACAAAAGTTTCATTTAAAAAAGCCGGGCATCACCCGGCTTGTTTCATATCAACCAATCAACATGTGGCGGATGCGCGCCTTGAGCATGTCGATGGCGATGCGGTTCTTGCCGCCACGGGGCACGATCACGTCCGCGTACTGCTTGGACGGGTCGATGAACTGCATGAACATGGGGCGTACCGTCTTCTGATACTGCTTGAGGACGGAGTCCATGGTGCGGCCACGCTCTTGCACGTCACGCACCAGGCGGCGCAGCAGGCAGATGTCCAGCGGGGTATCCATAAAGATGGAGGCATCCATCAGCTCACGCAGACGACTGTCGGTCAGCAGCAGTATGCCTTCCAGGATGATGACCCGGCGCGGCGCGAAGGCGGTGACTTCGCTCATGCGCGTGTGTTCGGTATAGGAGTACTGGGGGATATTGACGGCATCCCCTTGCACCAGCTGGGTCAGATGCTGCACCAGCAGATCGTGATCCAGGGCATTGGGATGGTCATAGTTGGTCTTGACCCGCTCTTCCATGGTCAGGTGGGTCTGATCACGGTAGTAGCAATCCTCGGTGATCACACCAATCTGACCTGCGCCCAGTTCGGCCACCAGCTCTTCGTAGATGGTTTGAGCGATAAGACTCTTGCCGGATGCGGACGCACCAGCAATACCGATGATCACACACGAATGTTGAGTATCAGACATTGAAAATACCTAAAGAGAAGAGCACTGGGGATTGTTTAAACCGATCCATTATATAAAAAAGGGTGGTTCATGCCCACCCTAAATCTGTTGCAACCGGCCGACAGCCGATTATTCGTCCAGCGCCACCGTGTAGAGCGGGGTCGCAATCGGTTTACCGCTGAAATAGAGCTCGGCACCCACCCGACGGGCCAGTTTCAGATAGGCCTCTGCCAGCCCGCCTTCCGGTGACCCGAACACGGTCGGGCAGCCATCGTCCATGTGCTGACGGATGTCGATGTGCAGTGGCAACTGGCCAAGCAGCGCCACTTGATACTGCTCTGCCATCTTCTTGCCGCCGCCGGTACCGAACAGCGCCTCGTGATGACCGCAGGCACTGCAGACGTGATAGCTCATGTTCTCGACAATGCCGAGCACAGGCACATTGACCTTGTTGAACATGGCGATCCCTTTGCGGGCATCCGCCAGCGCCACATCCTGCGGTGTGGTGACGATCAGGGCGGCCGTGGTCGGCACCTGCTGGGCCAGGGTAAGCTGGATATCCCCTGTGCCTGGGGGCATGTCCACCACCAGGTAATCCACCTCTCCCCAGCGGGTCTCGTGGAGGATCTGCGCCAGCGCCTTGCTCGCCATGGGGCCGCGCCAGATGGTGGCATCCTGCTCCGCCACTAGGTAGCCGATGCTGTTGGTCTTGAGACCACAGGCCATGACGGGCTCCATCAACTTGCCATCCAGGCTGTGGGGGCGCTCCTTGAGGGTCCCCATCATGGTCGGAATGGAGGGGCCATAGATGTCCGCATCCAGGATGGCGACCCGCGCCCCCTCCTTTTGCAGGGCCAGCGCCAGATTGACGGCGGTGGTGGACTTGCCCACCCCCCCCTTGCCGGAAGCCACCACCAGGATGTTGCGAATGCCCTGTACCGCCGCCAGTTGCTGGGCGCGGGGCATGCTCGCCACCTCGATGTCGCACTGCCAGTCGACGATGGCGACGCCCGTGGCGGCCCTGATCTGGGCATCGAATGCTTCTTTCATCTGTTCAAACAGGGTCTGGCCGGCAAAGGGCAGCACCAGCTTGATGGTCAGGCTCTGCCCATGCTGCTCGACGGCACGCACAAAACCGGCCGCCACCAGATCCTGGCCCCATCCAGCCGGCTTAAATTCGGCAAGGATCTGTTTTACTGAATCAATCACCATTAACTCCCCATTATGTTGTCGTTATCCTGAGGTGAAGGGTTACCGCACACAAATCAGTGGCTTGCCGACGTCTTGCTGATGCCGTCAGCCAAAGCCCCGGGGGCCACAACCCTAGGCAGGCCGCCCCCAATTCGGGTAACATGCTCGGCACTGTATCATCCCAACAGGCACATCAAGAACGTATTATGGCAACTGATCCTCGTAGAATGCTGGTAACCTGCGCCCTCCCCTATGCCAACGGCTCCATCCATCTTGGCCACATGCTGGAACACATCCAGGCCGATATCTGGGTTCGTTATCAGCGAATGCGTGGCCATCAGGTGCATTTCGTCTGTGCCGATGACGCGCACGGCACTCCCATCATGCTCAAGGCGCAGCAGATGGGGATCACTCCCGAGGAGATGATCGCCGCCGTATCCCAGGAGCATCAGGGGGATTTTGCCGGTTTCAACATCAGCTTCGACAACTATCACTCGACCCACAGCGACGAGAACCGCGAGCTGGCCGGGCTTATCTATGGCCGCCTCAAAGAGTCCGGCAAGATAAAAATCCGCACCATCTCCCAGCTGTTCGATCCGGAAAAGTCCATGTTCCTGCCGGACCGCTTCGTCAAGGGTACCTGCCCCAAGTGCAAGTCCCCGGAGCAATACGGTGACAACTGCGACGCGTGCGGCGCCACCTACAGCCCGACCGAGCTTATCGAGCCGAAATCCGCCGTCTCCGGCGCCACCCCGGTGATGAAGGACTCCGAGCACTTCTTCTTCGATCTGCCGCAGTTTGAAAAATGGCTGGCAGAGTGGGTGCGCGGCTCTGGTGCCATCCAGGAAGAGATGGCCAACAAGATGCAGGAGTGGTTCGAATCCGGCCTGCAACAGTGGGACATCACCCGCGACGCCCCCTACTTCGGGTTCGAGATCCCGGGCGCCCCGGGCAAGTACTTCTACGTCTGGCTGGATGCCCCCATCGGCTATATGGCGTCGTTCAAGAACCTGTGCGACAAGCGCGGCGACATCGACTTCGACAGCTACTGGAAGGCGGACTCCGACGCCGAGCTCTATCACTTCATCGGCAAGGACATCGCCTACTTCCACTGCCTGTTCTGGCCGGCCATGCTGGAAGGGGCGGGTTTCCGCAAGCCGACCAAGGTCAACGTGCACGGCTATGTGACCGTCAACGGCGCCAAGATGTCCAAGTCCAAGGGCACCTTCATCAAGGCCTCCACTTACTTGAAGCACCTGGATCCCGAGTGCCTGCGTTACTACTATGCCGCCAAGCTCAACAGCCGCATCGACGATCTGGATCTCAACCTCGAAGACTTCGTCTCCCGGGTCAATGCCGACGTGGTCAACAAGCTGGTCAATCTGGCCTCCCGCAACGCCGGCTTTATCGCCAAGCGTTTCGACGGCAAGCTGGCCGACAACTGCAGCGAACCCGAGCTCTATGCAGAGTTCGCGAGCGCCAGTGCCTCCATTGCCGATGCCTACGAGGCCCGTGAGTTCAGCCGCGCCATCCGCGAGATCATGGCGCTGGCCGACAAGGCCAACCGCTACGTGGACGACAAGGCCCCCTGGGTCATCGCCAAGCAGGAAGGGGCGGATGCCCAGCTGCAGGACGTCTGCTCCGTCGGCATCAACCTGTTCCGGGTGCTGATGGCCTACCTCAAGCCCGTCATGCCGCACCTGGCCGAGCGTGCCGAAGCCTTCCTGGGTGAGACCCTCTCCTGGGATGGCGTGGCCCAGCCGCTGACCCACCACCAGCTGGCCCCGTTCAAGGCGCTCTTCTCCCGCATCGAGCCCGCCAAGGTGGAAGCCATGGTGGAAGCCTCCAAGGAAGATCTGGCCAAGGAGCAGGCGCCAAAAGCGACTGGCCCGCTGGCAGACGACCCCATCAGCGAGACCATCAGCTACGAGGATTTTGCCAAGATTGACCTGCGCGTCGCGCTGATCAAGAAGGCCGAAGCGGTACCGGAAGCCGAGAAGCTGCTGAAACTTCAGCTCGACATCGGCGGTGAGACCCGTCAGGTGTTCGCCGGCATCAAGTCCGCCTACAACCCGGAAGATCTGGAAGGCAAGCTGACCGTGATGGTGGCCAACCTGGCCCCGCGCAAGATGCGCTTTGGCATGTCCGAGGGCATGGTGCTGGCCGCAGGCCCGGGCGGCAAGGATCTCTGGATCCTGGAGCCCCAGGAAGGCGCCCAGCCAGGCATGCGCGTCAAGTAAGCGCAGCCGACATCCAATTGAAAAGAGAGGCCCGGGGCCTCTCTTTTTTTATCCCTTTTCTTACCGCTAATCTTGGCGCTGCAACGCCATCCGCAGACCAATCAGCTCAGCCTGCCGACAGTCCAGCTGGCGCAACTGGCAGCGTATCGCCTCCCGCAGGGCGCGCACTTGCTTGTTCCGCCCCTTCTGGCGACGCAGCCGCCTGCGCCATTGCCGGGCGTCCTGCAACTGACCCAGCCTGTCCTGCCACTCGATCAGCATGGAGAGCCAGGCCGGATCGCCCTCCCCCTGCCCTACCAGCAGCTCCACCCCATAACGGGTCTGCTTCAGGACCAGCCGCAACCTGTGCCAGTGGCGCAGCCGCAGCCTGTTGCCGGCCGACGGTAGCTCCAGTCCGGGCTCGGCCAGGCAATCCGCCAGACCAAGCGCCAGATGTATCTGAAAAAGCGGCAGGGGATTGAAGTCGGCAGGGACCAGCAACAGCCGATCCAGCCAGCGCGCCAGTCGCACCGTCAGCATGGGCACCCGGGGCATGGTCTCAGGGAGGGGCTTGCCACCAAAGTGCGCCGCATAGACCTGGGCGTCCCGCAGGGCGGAGAGTCTGCCCACCGCGCGCATCAGTCGCCGCTCCAGCCCGGGCTCATGAACGAGAGGGCGCCACAGGGCGAGCAGGGCCAGCAGGCGACGAGTCGCAATCCGGTAGGCATGGACCTCCTCCGCTCCTGCCCGTTGGCGCAGGGCCAGGGTAGCGGCCCAGTATTGATCCATGAGACGACGTGCCTGCTCCAGCCCCTTGCCCTGATCCATCATCTGCCGGCCTCCTGCCTCTCAGTTGGTATGAAAACCGGATCCCGCTGGGGGCAATGCCCGGGTGCACTCCATTTTGGTCACCGTGGCCGTTCGGGGCCCGTGCTCCAGCCAGCCCAGCATCATCTGCACCTTCTGCTCAGGGCCGGCGATCAGGATCTCCACAGAACCATCTTCCAGGTTGTAGGCATGTCCCCTGAGCCCCAGCTGCAGTGCCCGCTCCCGGGTGAAGTAACGAAACCCCACCCCCTGTACCTGGCCCCACACCCGCACAACAAACGATTGCTCTCCCATTTATCACACCTTCCCCTTAAGAAATTTTCCCCCAAGGCGATAATGAGCACGACACTCTCCCCCTTGCAGGACGCAATACCATTATGAAAGAAGTTAAATTCCGGTGGGTTGACCGTTATCTCATTCACCTCACGATCAGCGAAAAATTTCTCATCACCTTCTGGTGCCCCTTGTTGTTCATCGCCTTCCTCACCTGGTACCTGCTGGCCGACGGTCATGATCAGCAGATGCAGATCCGGCTGGATCAACTCAAGCAACGGGTAGAGACCACGGCTCAGCTGATCACCCAGCAACCCACCCTCACCCTGCCGGCCGAGCTCACCCTGGCGCCCACCGGCAGCACCGGTCTGACCCGGCAAGGCGATCGCTTTCAATATAGCGCCCAGGCCGGTCAGGCCGGGTTTGTCAGCGGCACCCTGAACGCCGGCAACTTTTCCATGTGGGATGGACAGGGGACGACCCTCACCATCATCGCCGTGCTGGCCGCCCTGCTTGCCCTCATCACCCACTATCTGATGACCTTCGTCTCGGGAGCCCTCTACTCCACCAACAAGGCGCTGCAGACGGTGGCGAACGGGGATCTCACCTTCCGCCTCAACTTCTTCCCGGTGCGGGACGAGTTCTCCATCCTGGCGGGCAGCATCGACAAGTTCACCGATCGCCAGCACAAGATAGTGCAACTGGTGGAGGAGTCCGCCGAGGCGCTCACCATGGCCGCCGACGAGTTTCGCGAGCACGCCAGCGACGGAGAGACCCTGGCCCGCGCCCAGCGCCAGCACATGGACTCCCTGGCCGCCGCCATGGAGCAGATGTCGGCGGCGATCCGCGAAGTGGCCCGCAACGCCAACGACACCCTGCTGCAGACCCGCCAGTCCAGCGAGGAGGCGGCCAACGGCGCCCAGCGGGTGGCTCGCACCATCACCGCCATCCGTACCCTGGCGGACGAGATAGGCAACGCCTCAGGCGCCGTCGAGCGGCTGACCCACAATGCCAACCGCATCAACGAGGTGGTCAACGTCATCAACGCCATCTCCCAGCAGACCAACCTACTGGCGCTCAACGCCGCCATCGAGGCCGCCCGGGCCGGCGAACAGGGCCGCGGCTTTGCCGTGGTGGCAGACGAGGTACGTACCTTGGCCAGCCGCACCCAACAGGCCACGGTGGAGATCCAGCAGATGATTGAAGAGCTGCAGGCCGGCACAGGGGCGCTCAACGACATCATGGAGAAGACGGTCGGACGTGCCGCCAGCAGCCAGCAGCTCATCACAGAAGTGGGGCAGGACATCGACAAGCTGAGCAGCCACAGCGACGCCGTGCTGGAGATGAGCACCCAGATCGCCACCTCCAGCGAAGAGCAGAGCTCGGTAGCAGAAGAGATCACCCGCAACCTGGATCAGGTGCGCCACGAGGCCAGCCGGGTGGAAGAGTCCGCCAGCGCCTCGGTGGCCGGCACCGCCGGCCTCAAGGCCACCGCCACCGAGCTCGGCCAGGCCATGACGGGCCTGCGGATCTGACGCCAGCCCAGTGTCACAGAAAGGCCATCTCGCGGATGGCCTTTCTTTTATTCCCTTTCCTGCACCCCGTCGGGGCGATATGAGGCGTTGCTGCACAGGACGCCCGGCGCCACAACAGCCGCACCTGTGCATTTATCGCTGCGACGCGGCTTGCGCACCAACCGCAACAGCCCCTACTATATGCCCCCTTCTCTTTTTAGCATCGGCAACTACCCATGAGCGCTTCCATCTATCTCGTCAAAGGCCGCGAAAAATCCCTGCTGCGCCGTCACCCCTGGATCTTCTCCAAGGGGATCGACAAGGTGCAGGGCAACCCCATTGACGGCGATACCGTCGAGATCTACTCAAACGATGGCAAGTGGCTCGCCCGGGGTGCCTGGTCAGGCAGCTCCCAGATCCGTGCCCGGGTCTGGACCTTCGACAAGGACGAAGCCGTCGATCTCGACTTCTTTATCCGTCGCCTCAAATATGCTCAGGAGTCCCGGGACCCGCTGATCAAGCGTCAGGGTCTCACCGGCTATCGCCTGTGCGCAGCAGAATCCGACGGTCTGCCGGGTCTGACCATCGACCGTTACGCCAACTTCCTGGTGTGCCAAATCCTCTCCGCCGGGGCCGAGTTCCAGCGGGACCTCATCACCCAGGCCCTGCGCACCCTCTACCCCGAGTGCAGCATCTATGAGCGCTCCGACGTGGCGGTACGCAAGAAGGAGGGGCTGAAAGAGCGCACCGGCGTCATCCATGGCGAGACCCCGACCGAGCCTGTGGTGATCGAGGAGAACGGCGGCGTCAAGATCCTGGTGGACATTCGCAACGGCCACAAGACCGGCTTCTATCTGGATCAGCGCGACAACCGTCAGGCCGCCGCCAAGTACACCGAAGGCAAGCGGGTGCTCAACTGCTTCTGCTACACCGGCGGTTTTGGCGTCTACGCCCTCAAGGGCGGCGCCCGTGAGGTGGTCAACGTCGATCTCTCCCAGAATGCGCTGGACATCGCCCGCCAGAACGCCGAGCTCAATGATCTCGATACCAGCACCACCCAGTTCGTGCGCCACGACGTGTTCAAGCTGCTGCGGGAATACCGCGAGAAGGGCGAGAAGTTCGATGTCATCGTGCTGGATCCGCCCAAGTTTGCCGAGAGCAAGGCCCAGCTGCTGGGTGCCTGCCGCGGCTACAAGGACATCAACATGCTGGCGTTCCAGCTGTTGGCGCCGGGTGGCGTGCTCTTGACCTACTCCTGCTCCGGCCTGATGGAGCAGAGCCTGTTCCAGAAAATCGTCGCCGATGCGGCCCTCGATGCCGGTCGTGATGCCCAGATCCTGGAGCTGTTGTCCCAGGCCTCCGATCACCCCATAGGTACCGCCTATCCGGAAGGCTTCTACCTCAAGGGTCTGGTGGTACGCGCCCGCTAAGCCGCGCCAACCCGCGCTGGCACTGTGCCAGACCAGGGCTTGATGACAAGCCCCATCACAAAGAAGGCCCGCTAGCGATAGCGGGCCTTCTCTGTTTTGCGTCCCCAAGAGATAACAAGGCTCACTCCGTCTGTGCTCTCCTCAACTGGCCGCCACTCCTCCCGCCCCCTCGCCTTTCGCCAAGGTTCATGCTCATCGGCAGATGGCACTCACCAGCGGTGAAGATGGCCACTAACTTTATGCAAAAATATGAAAATAAAATCACACAGATTGGAAAATCCTCGGGGAAATATCAGACAATATCGCATCAAAACTCATTACTATGCATAAAACACTATTCACCCCTCTCCCGACCATTTCCCCCGTCCGGCATCAGTGCTGGGTTCGCGGCCTTCTGCCGGGATCTCGCGCCCGGATCAATCACGGGCCGGCGCCCCCAGGGGGAAGTAGTGGCGATAGGGTCTCGCCTCATCCACCACCCGGACTATGGAGGGGTGGCCCAGCAGACGCGCGCGGTAGGCACGCAGCCTGGTGAGGGCGGGCGGGATCTCATGGACCCAGTCGGCATAGAAGAGCGAGGGAGCCGCGGCGCAATCGGCCAGGGTGAACGCCTCCCCCGCCGCCCAGGTGCGTCCGGCAAGGCGCTCGTCCAGCCAGGGGTAAATCTTGTCCAGCATCTCCCGGGCCTGGACAACGCCGTAGCCGTCGTGATCCCCCGCCGGGCGCATCCTGTCCAACACCACCTTCTGCATGGGCGTCATCACATAGTTGTCGAACAGGCGATCGAGCATGTGAACCTCGATCCCGTCCTCCCCCGCGGGCACCAGACAATGGGGGCCGGGATGAGCGCATTGGAGATATTCGATGATGGTGCTGCTTTCTATCAGGGTGCGCCCCTGATCCACCAGTACCGGAAAGCGCTTGAGGGGCCAGAGGTTGGCGAGTTCGGCCTTCACCGTCGCCGCCTCCAGGTTGAGGTAATCAAACGCGACGTCATTCTCGTAGAGGGCGACAAGCACCTTCTGGCTGTAGGACGAAAATGGATGGGCATAGAGTTTCATCGGGTGTGCTCCTTGCGATCAGATAGAAGACATTCCTAGTCTAGATCCCCGCGCCTCCCCCTGATCTTGCCCCCATACAACTGGCTGTTTTTGCGTAAAAAACGCACATTCATGACGAAAATCACATCCGTATGACTCTCTTTTCAGTAGTGTGATCCCGCCTGTGACCAGCATGAGTCCAGGCTGCGGGGGCATCAGCTTGATGCCCCCGTACAACAACAAAATCGATGTCAGGCCAAGCTGAACATCGCAAGGGATACCGTCATGAATCAATCATTGCCGCTGTTGACGCCGCTGCGGGGCATCGCTGCCCTGATGGTGGTGCTGTTCCATGCCCGCCTGTTGCTCTTTCCCCAGTGGATGGAGTCCATCGCAGGCCACACCCAACTCATCGAAAACGGCTACCTCTGGGTCGATCTCTTCTTTATTTTGAGCGGATTGGTGCTGGCTCATGTCTACGGGGAGGCCTTCACAAGCCCTCGCCGCATAGGCTATGGCCGCTTTCTCTGGCTGCGGCTGACCCGCGTCTACCCCCTCTATTTCGTGACCCTGGTGCTGCTGGTGGGCTGGGAGCTTTACAAGGCCCGGCACGGGGTGGGCTTCTATGCCGGCCCCCTGTTCAAGATGTGGGAGTGGGAGGGCATGCCGCCCTTCGGCTCCCCCTTCACCCCGGCCGAAGCACTGCCAAGCGCCCTGCTGCTGATGCAGGTGGTGACGGATCAGGGGCTGACCTGGAACTTCGCCGCCTGGTCCCTGAGCGTGGAGTGGATAAGCTATCTGCTGTTCCCGCTGCTTATACCCCTTGCCGTGACCCGCAGTCGCTGGAGCCATCTCGCCCCCCTGCTGGCGCTGACGGTACTGGCCTTTATCGTGCACAGCCGGGGCACCCTGGATGTCACCAGCGGGGCACTGGCGGTGGGACGGGGGGTGAGTGAATTCGTGCTCGGGCTCTGGTTGCTGCCAAGGGTCAGGGCCGCGCAATCCTTGCCCATGATGCAACGGGATCTGCCGCTCTTGATCGCCTTTGTGCTGCCCTTCCTGTTGATGCAGTTCACCATGACGCCGCAGCGGACCCTGTTGCTGATAGGTGCTTACGTGCTGCTGATCTGGATTGCCGCCTCCCAGAGGGAGCGCCAGAGCCCGTTGTTGCGTCTGTTTGATAACCGCATCACCAACTGGCTGGGGGATCTCTCCTACTCCATCTATCTGCTCCATGCGCTGGTGCTGCTCACCGGCTGCGAGCTCATCCACTATCTGGCGCCGGAGCTCACCGAGTGGTGGTATGCCCAGACCAATCCCCTGCTGGGAGTGCTGGCCACCCTGCTGATGCTGGCGGTGCTGATCGGCCTCTCTGCCTTGAGTTACAGCCTGCTGGAGCGGCCGCTGCAACGGCGTCTGCGCCGCATAGGCAAGGTTCGTCAACCCGTGATGGAGCAGGCAGGTTGACGAAAGAGCCGCACAGCGCTCATTTCTGCCAGCCGGATGCGCGCTGGCAGAAATTCCAGTTCGAACCCAAGGGGGCGCTTGTGGCATAATGCCCCGTCCTGTGGCCCTTGGCGGGGCTGCTCTGGCGCACCATGTCGCTCCTCCTCCCCCGTCCTGTCCGGCAGCCCTGCGTGACTGTCTGGCATCGCTGCCTCCCGAGGCAGCCAAGGCCATCCTTATTCAGCGCTCCTGAGGCGCGCATTTGACGGCTCCACCGAGCCTCTGCACAAGGTGCACAAACAAGGGGTAAGTATGTCTTCCATTCGTCTGACCCAGTACAGCCACGGCGCTGGCTGTGGGTGCAAAATCTCCCCCAAGGTGCTCGACACCATTTTGAAGAGCCAGATCCCGGGCTTTGACGACCCGACCCTGATCGTCGGCAACAGCAGCAAGGATGACGCCGCCGTGGTGGATATCGGCAACGGTCAGGGCATCGTCTCCACCACCGACTTCTTCATGCCCATCGTCGACGATCCCTTCACCTTCGGCCGCATCGCCGCCACCAATGCCATCAGCGACATCTATGCCATGGGCGGCAAGCCCATCGTCGCCATCGCCATCCTCGGCTGGCCCATCAATACGCTGGCGCCTGAAGTGGCCCAGCAGGTGATCGACGGCGGTCGTCAGGTGTGTCACGAGGCGGGCATCTCGCTCGCCGGTGGCCACAGTATCGATGCCCCCGAGCCCATCTTCGGCCTGGCGGTGACCGGCATAGTGCCGCTGGGTGCCATCAAGCAGAACGACACCGCCAAGGTGGGTGATGTGCTCTATCTCACCAAGCCCCTTGGCATCGGCATCCTCACCACGGCCCAGAAGAAGGGCAAGCTCAAACCCGAGCACGAGCAGCTGGCCCCCGAGGCCATGTGCACCCTCAACAAGATTGGCCAGCAGTTTGCGGCCCTGCCCGGCGTGCACGCCATGACGGACGTCACCGGCTTTGGGCTGGCCGGCCACCTGCTGGAGATGTGCGAAGGATCAGGGGTGTGCGCCCGCCTCGACTTCAAGGCGCTCCCCCTGCTGGATGAGGTGGATCACTACCTGAATGAGGGCTGCGTGCCGGGCGGCACCCTGCGCAACCACGACTCCTATGGTCACAAGCTCGATGCCATGAGTGATCGCACCCGCAACATACTGTGCGATCCCCAGACCAGCGGCGGCCTGCTGGTGGCCGTCGGTCAGGAAACCGAGGCCGAATTCCTCGCCATTGCCGAGCAGGCCGGGCTGAGCCTCTCCCCCATTGGCCGCTTGCAGCCACTGGATGGCACGCGTTTTATCGAGGTCCTCCAATGAGTGCGCTGCGATTTGTTGCCCAGACTGTGCCGGCCTGTCGGGGGGATGCGCGATGAGTGAACTGCCGCTCGAAACAAACCTGGCGCGCATCTTCCTGGAAGATGTCCCCCTCATCGATCTGCGCGCCCCCGTCGAATTCCAGGAAGGGGCCTTTCCCAACGCCGTCAGCCTGCCGCTGATGACGGATGATGAACGCGCCCAGGTGGGTACCTGTTACAAGCAGCAGGGCCAGGCGGCGGCCATCGAACTCGGCCACAAGCTGGTGGGGGGCGCCGTGCGCGCCGCCCGTATTGAAGGATGGCTGGCGCAGTTGCGCCAGCAGCCCGATGCCCTGCTCTACTGTTTTCGCGGCGGCCTGCGCTCGCAGACGGTGCAGCAGTGGCTGTCTGAGGCGGGCGTCATCCGCCCACGGGTGGCCGGCGGCTACAAGGAGCTGCGCCGCTTCCTCATCGATACCCTGGAGAGCGCCAGCGCCCAGTGCCACTGGGGCGTGCTGACCGGCATGACAGGCTCCGGCAAGACCCACATGCTGGCCAAGATTGCCCAGTCGGTGGATCTGGAAGGCCACGCCCATCACAGGGGCTCCTCCTTTGGCCAGTTGCCGGGGGGCCAGCCCAGCAACATCAACTTCGAGAACCGGCTGGCCATAGAGCTGCTCAAGCGCCGCCATAAGGGCGAACATGCCTTTGTGGTGGAGGACGAGAGCCGTCTCATCGGTCGCTGCGCCCTGCCCCATAGCCTCTATGAGGCCATGTGCCAGGCGCCTCTGGTGGTGGTGGAGGTGCCTCAGGAGGAGAGAGCCGAGCAGATCCGGGTGGATTATGTGCAGGATCTCTGGCAACGCTATCTGGAGATGCACGGCAGCGAGGCGGGCTGGCCGCTGTTTGCCGGCTACCTGACCGATGCCCTGGCGCGCCTCAAGAAGCGCCTGGGGGACAAGGATCACCGGGAGCTGGATGGCTTGATGCAGGCCGCACTCAAGGAGCAGGCCAGCACGGGGGATACCGCGCTGCACCTCGCCTGGATCCGCCTGCTGCTGACCCGCTACTATGACCCCATGTACCTCTATCAGCTGAACAACAAGCGCGAGCGGATCCAGTTTCGCGGTGACAAGCAGGCCTGCCTCGCCTACTTCGCCGAGCAGCACGCCCGTCAGATCCCTCAGGAGAGTCCCACATGCTGAAGTTCGAGGTGATCCCGGTCACCCAGTTTGCCCAGAACTGCTCCCTCATCTGGTGTGACGAGACCCATCAGGCGGCGCTGATCGACCCCGGTGGCGAGGCGGACAAACTGCTGGCGGCCATCGCCAAACGGGGGCTGACCCTGACCCATATACTGCTGACCCACGGCCATCTGGATCACGTGGGCGCCGCCGCAGAGCTGCGGGAGAAGACCGGCGTCACCATCACTGGCCCCCACAGGGAGGATGCCTTCTGGCTCGACATGCTGCCCCAGCAGAGCCAGATGTTCGGCTTCGCTCATACCCCGGCATTTAGCCCCGACCAGTGGCTCGAGCAAGGCGACAAGGTGCAGCTGGGCCACTGCGAGCTGGAGGTCTATTTCTGCCCGGGCCACACCCCTGGGCACATAGTGCTGCTCTGCCAGGCCGAGCGGCTCGCCTGGGTGGGGGACGTGCTCTTTGCCGGCAGCATAGGCCGCACCGACTTCCCTCGTGGTGATCACGGGACGCTTATCAAGTCGATCACCGAGACCCTGCTGCCCCTTGGGGATGACATCGTCTTCGTGCCCGGCCATGGCCCCAGCTCCACCTTGGGTCGCGAGAAGTCGAGCAATCCCTACCTCAGCCAGCCGGTCTGGTAGAGAGGGAAATGACGAGAGGGTGACCCCGGGGTCACCCTCTTTCATGCCAAGGCAAGAACGCCAGAATGCAAAAAGCCACTCCGAGGAGTGGCTTTTCATTCAACCGGACAGACGCAATTAGATGCGAACGAAGTCCAGGTGAACCAGCTTGTAACGTACCGGGTGACGTTGGATCGCCTTGACGTTTACTTTTACTTCTTCGCCGTTGATGACCAGGGTCAGCTCGGAGGAGTAGAACTCCGGCTTCTCTTGGGCCAGGATCAGCTTTTTGTGGTCCAGGGTAACGGACACGGCTTCTTTGCCTGCACCGTAAACGATGGCAGGAACTTGGTCAGCATGACGCAGGCGGCGGCTCGCACCTTTCCCCAGGTCAGAACGGACTTCAGCTTGGAATACGAAAGACATAGTGGTTATCTCTTTTAAGATGAATATATGGTGTTGACTGCGACCGGTCAGCACCTCGCAAAACGAGCGCGAATACTAGCATGGGCCCGGGGTGGATACAAGGGACGAGCGACCCGCCATTCGCGCCTCCCCACAGCGGCATCAGATCTTATCCAAACGCGGCTCAGCGCCCCTGCTCCAGACGGGCAAACTGCTGCTGGCGCTGGGCCGGGCTCATGGCGTCAAACTGGGCCAGGGTCTCGGCCTTGGGGCAGTAGAGACGCTGGCCGGTCTGTACCCTTATCCCCTTGCCCATCCCGGGGCGATTCTCCTCCACCAGCGCCAGCAGATAGCTGTAGGTATCAGACCCGTTGCCCCCCTGTGCCTGGAGCTGGCTGGCGATGCGCCAGAGCGTCTCCCCCGCAGCCACCTGATGACAGACTCGCGACGCCCCTCCCGCTGCGGTCGCGGACAGGGTCAGCGTGGTCCTCTCGGCCCCCTGGCCGATGGCAGCGATCTGCACGGCCCCTATCTGAACGGGAGTCCCCTGGGGGATGGGCGCCGCCCGCCCCATCAAATTGGCCAGCAGCGGCTCGCTCTGGGGCATCCGTCCCCTCCCCGCACTGGATCCCGGCAAGGAGAACTCGGCGATAAAGGCTGTACCCCCCTGATCCAGAGAGGAGGGTGAGCCGCTGGCTATGGGCTGCACGGCCGAATGGGGGGCCATGCCATAGGCCATCTCATCGATGCGTTTGAGCCTGGCCAGATAGGCCTTGGAGAGCTGGGCCTCCCCTTCGAACAGATCGAAGGGGGGCACCAGACGGGCAGGAAACAGGATCTGCCAGTGGCCGTTCTTCTTCTTCTGTGCGAGCGGCGGGAACTGGTTGCCCCGCCAGGCCACAAAGATGGGAGGCACGGCCCTGTGCACCGGATAGAACTCCGGGTTGAGCTGCACCCAGGTTTGCTCCGCAATGGGCTGATAGCCGCTGATGTTGACCAGCGCAACCCCCAACCAGATCCCCAGCATATGACGGCCTCCCTTCCTGCGCTTACCTTGTTACCTTGCTCTTATCGCCACACTCTTCGCCACGCTCTTCGTCACACTATGGCTCAGAAAACAGATAGATAGCAGCTTAGCACTGGGCGATGGCGCTCTGCACCCGTTTATCCGAGATGGGGTACGGCGTCCCCAACTGCTGGGCGAAGAAGGAGACCCGCAGCTCCTCTATCATCCAGCGGATATTGGCCACCTCAGGGGGGATCGGCTGGGATTTAGGCGTCTTGGCAAGCAGCGCCTTGTAGTCGCTCTCGACACTTTGCACCTTGAGCATATGGACCCTGTCCCGGTTGGGATCGATGGCCAGCTTCTCCAGGCGACGCTCGATGGCCCGCAGATAGCGCAGCAAGTCAGGCAGCCGCTGCCAGCCAGTCTCGGTCACGAACCCCTTGTGGATGAGGTTGCCCAGCTGCTGCTGGATGTCGGACATGGCAAAGGCGGTATCGAGCTGCATCTTGCCCTTGAGCCGCTTCTTGATCTCATGGGAGAGGGTCAGCACGGCTTCTACCTGTTTGGCCACTTCTACCACCGCATCGTTTAGCTCGGCACGGACAAACTCCTTGAGCGCCTCGAAACCGGCCTCGTCCCAGGCCAGGCCGCCGTGCTGCTCGATGAGCTTGTCACAGCCACAGGCGATGCAGTCGTCAATCAGCTCGGCCACCTTGCCAAACGGGTTGAAGTAGAGCCCGAGCTTGGCCTTGTTCGGCAGCTTCTCCTGCAGATATTTGATGGGGGATGGCACGTTGAGCAGCACCAGCCGGCGTTGCCCCGCCCACATCAGCTGCTGCTGGGCCACCGGGCTCTCCACCAGCTGGATGGCGACCGAGTCTTTCTGATCCACCAGGGTCGGATAGGCCTTCACCTCGAAGCCGCTGCGCTTCTGGCTGTACTCCTTCGGCAACTCGCCAAAGCTCCACAGGGTGAGGCCCGACTGCTCGATATCGTCGTCCGCCACCTGGGAGAGGGTCTCCTGCACCTTGCCGCGCAGCGACTCTTTCAGTGCCTCCAGATCCTTGCCTTCCGCGATGGGCTTGTGCTTGTCGTCCACCACCCGGAAGGTGAGTTTCAGGTGATCGGGCACCGATGCCCAGTCCCAGGCTTCCCGGGGCACTGTGACACCTGTCATGCGGCGCAGCTGACGCTCCATCTCGTCCAGCAGCGGCCCCTGCTCGGGATTGAGGGTGGCGAGCAGCGCATCGGCGTAGTTCGGCGCCGGCACGAAGTTCTTGCGCATCGGCTTTGGCATCGACTTGATGAGGGCCACCAAGAGTTCATGACGCAGCCCGGGGATCAGCCACTCGAACCCTTTGACTTCCACCTGGTTGAGCAGCGGCAGCGGAATATGCAGGGTGACGCCATCGGCGGCCTCCCCCGGCTCGAACTGGTAGGTCAGCTTGAGCTTGAGTCGCCCCTGCTGCCAGAAGTTGGGGTAGTCGAGATCGCTGATGTGGGCCGCATCCCCCTTCATCAGCATCTCTTTTTCGAAGTTCAGCCGCTCGGGATCCTGCTTTTGCGCCTCCTTCCACCACTTGTCGAAGTGACGTGCGGAGATCACCTCTTCCGGCAAACGGGCATCGTAGAAGCGGAACAGATCCTCGTCATCCACCAGGATGTCACGACGACGGGATTTGTGCTCCAGCGCCTCCACCTCGGCCAGGAGCTTGCGGTTCTCGCCAAAGAAGCGGTGGCGGGTCTCGAAGTCCCCCTCCACCAGTGCGCGGCGAATGAAGAGCTCGCGGCACTGGGCCGGATCGATGCGACTGAAGTTGATGGTGCGCTCGTTGACCAGGGTCAGGCCGTAGAGGGTCACCTTCTCCTTGGCCATGACGGCGCCGTTTTTCTTCGACCAATGGGGGTCGCTGTGGTGCAGCTTGATGAGGTGCGCCGCCAGCGGCTCCACCCACTCCGGCTCGATCTTGGCGTTGATGCGGGCGTAGAGGCGGGAAGTCTCCACCAATTCTGCGGCCATCACCCACTTGGGCGGCTTCTTGAACAGACCCGAGGCCGGGAACAGGTGGAAGCGACCGTTGCGAGCCCCAAGGAATTCGGGCTTCTCCAGATCCTTGTTGCCGATATGGCTGAGCAGCCCCGTCAGCAGGGCGCAGTGCACCGTCTTGAAATCCGCAGGTTCATGGTTGGCTTTAAAGCCGAGCTCTTTCACCGTCTGCCGCAGCTGGAAGTGAATGTCTTGCCACTCCCGTACCCGCAAGTAGGAGAGAAACTCCTTCTGGCACATGCGGCGGAAGGGGTTGCTGCCAAGGGCATCCTGCTGATCTTTCAGGTAATTCCACAGATTGACGAAGGCGAGGAAGTCGGAATCCTTGTCCTCGAAGCGTCTGTGTTGCTCGTCGGCGGCCTGCTTCTTCTCCATGGGCCGCTCGCGGGGATCCTGGATGCTGAGGCCGGCGGTGATCACCATGACCTCGCTCAGACAGCCGGTTTGCGCCGCTGTGATCACCATTTTGGCAAGCCGTGGATCGAGAGGAATGCGAGACAGCTGGCGACCGGTTTCGGTCAGCTGCAGTTTGGGCTCCTGATCACGGGTGCCGGGCAACTCCTTGACTGCCTCCAGCTCTTTCAGGAGGGTCAGGCCATCCTTGATATGACGCGACTCCGGCGGCTCGACGAACGGGAAGGCCTCCATGTTGCCAAGGCCGAGCGCCAGCATCTGCAGGATGACGGAGGCCAGGTTGGTGCGCAGGATCTCGGGGTCGGTAAAGGCCGGACGGTTGTTGAAATCCTCCTCCGAGTAGAGGCGGATACAGATACCGTCCGCCACCCGACCGCAACGCCCTTTACGCTGGTTGGCGCTGGCCTGGGAGACCGGCTCTATGGGCAGGCGCTGCACCTTGGTGCGCCAGGAGTAGCGGCTGATGCGGGCGGTACCCGGATCGATCACGTAGCGAATGCCCGGCACCGTCAGCGAAGTCTCCGCCACGTTGGTGGCGAGCACGATGCGCCGGCCGGCGTGCTGCTGGAACACCTTGTTCTGCTCGGCGTTGGAGAGGCGGGCGTAGAGCGGCAGCACCTCGGTATCGCGCAGGTTCAGCTTGCGCAGGGCATCGGCGGTGTCGCGGATCTCCCGCTCGCCGTTCATGAAGATAAGGATGTCTCCTAATCCTTCTCTAGCCAGCTCTTCGACTGCATCGAAGATGCCCTGCAGCTCGTCGCGCTCCTCCAACCCCTCGCTCTTGTCGCCACTCTTTTTATCAGCAAACAGCGGGCGATAGCGCACCTCCACCGGGTAGGTGCGACCGGAGACTTCTATGATGGGCGCCTGGTTGAAATGGCGGGAGAAGCGCTGGGGGTCTATGGTGGCCGAGGTGATGATCACCTTGAGATCCGGGCGCTTTGGCAGCAATTGCTTCAAGTAGCCCAGGATGAAGTCGATGTTGAGGCTGCGCTCGTGGGCCTCATCGATGATGATGGTGTCGTACTGGGTGAGCATCCGGTCGTGCTGGATCTCCGCCAGCAGGATACCGTCGGTCATCAGCTTGATGTGGGTCTGCTCGCTCACCTGATCGGTAAAGCGCACCTTGTAACCCACGTAGTGGCCAAGCTCGGACTCCATCTCTTCGGCAATACGGGCCGCCACGGTGCGGGCCGCCAGACGCCGCGGCTGGGTGTGGCCGATATAGCCCTTCACCCCGCGCCCGAGCGAGAGGCAAATCTTGGGGATCTGGGTGGTCTTGCCCGAGCCGGTTTCGCCCGCGATGATCACCACCTGATGCTCACTGATCGCCTTGGCGATCTCTGCCTGCTTCTGGCTGACCGGCAGGTTGTCCGGATAAGTCACCTTGGGTACACCGGCCAAGCGGGACTGGTAACGCGCCTGGGCAACATCCAGATCGGCGGCAATGGTCTCCAGCACGGCGGCCTGTTTGGCCTCGGGCAGCTTCTTGACCCCGTGCAGACGGCTGGAGAGGCGGCGGGCGTCGAGGTTCATGCAGGCAGAGAGACGGCGGCGCAGCGCCTCGATAGAGAGAGACAAGGTAGGAATTCCTTAAATAAGTGCCCAGAGGGGCCATATCGATTAGCTGGGAGCGATCCTAAAGAGCGAGCGGGGGCGGTGCAAGCCTTAAAGCGGCACCTGCCAGGTTCAAAGGCGCGGCGGGCAATAAAAAAAGCAGGCACCCGGCCTGCTCCCGATGATCCGGCAAAACCGGATCAGACCCTGGCCTGATGCACGAAGCAGGTACCAAGCTGGGCGTGAATGGCCTGCATCACGTTGTGTCGGCTGATCACCCCGAGCAGGCGACCCTCCTCCACCACCGGATAGATCTTCGGCTTTTGGCCCATCATCATCTCCGCCAGATCCAGAATGCTGGTGTCTGGCCCCACGGCCAGCACCTCCTTGCGCATCACATCCTTGACCTGGGCCACCTGTTCGCAGTGATAGGCCTCTTTCAACATGACGGCAATGCAATCCTGCTCGGACACCCAGCCAATCAGGTGCCCCTGGCTGTCCACCACGGGGCCGCCGAGCTGATGACTGTTGAGAAACTTGGTGACCGCATTTTGCACCATCATGTCCGCGCTGAACGTGATGGGCTTGGTCTGCATATAATCCCTTGCCTTGAGTGATTCCATGACGCTTCCCCCGACAGGCCTCCCGACGGGAGGCGCGAGCCGGGCACTATGCCCAGCTCACTCCAAGCATAGCTCGTGCCTATCAGGAGATGGATTGCAGCAACAGCAGCAGCTCGTTCTGGCTGTGGCAGTCGGTCTTCTTGAACACCCCCTTGAGGGTGGAGCGGACGGTTTCCACCTTGACGCCGCGCAGTTCGGCGATGTCGTTGCTGCTGTAGCCCTTGCTCATCAGCACCAGCAGTTCCTTCTCGCCAATGGTGAGGGGATAGAGGCTGGCCAGCGCTTCGATATCCGGGTTGAAGGAGTGCTCGGGATCGCGCAATACCACTTCCACATAGCGCTCGAAGCGGCTGAGTCCGCTCATCAGGGTGCACTGGATCAGCAGCGGCCTGAGATTGGACTGGCGGGGAATGGACATATAGGCGCTGGCGCCTGGCAGCAAATAGGCAAAGCCATTCAAGGTCTCCTTGAGCTGGCGTTGCTGCTCCTTATTTTGCAAAGAGAAAATACCGTTGACCGCCCGCAATTCCACATTTTCATCGGCGATGCGGTTGAACGCCACATTGGAATAATGAATATGCCCCTTGTCATCTATGATGGCGCTGGGCTTATTATGGTTTTTCACCAGTTGCTGCAGTTGATAGTTCTGGGTTTCCAGGGCCAGCAGGTTCCAGTAATGGTGGCTCCAGGCGGCCAGACCGGAATAGATCTCTGTCAAGGAGGTGAGATCCCGGCTGTTGAAGTCATACTGGGTGGCGCCGCGGTAACTGCACAGCGAGCTGAGACCCCGCCCCTTCACCCGGCAGACGCCGCCCGCCGCAAACTGGGCACCGAAGCTGGCCAGCAGCCCCACCGAGCTGGAGATGGTATTGGCGCTGACAATCCCCTGGCAGCCCTTGTCCAGATAGTGATTGAACCACACATCCTGGCGATGGTGCTGCACATAAAATTGCTGCTGGGCCTCGGTCAAGCCGCTGGAGAAGAGCTTTATTCCGTCGCTCTTGTCATCATCCCGCAATAAAAACAGGGATGAACTGCCGGACAGATCGGCGCGAAATTGGTCCACCACCAACTTAATGTCAGAATCATTAATACCGCACTCGTATAACTGGCTGATATAGGGCGATATCCTTTCTTTCTCTAATGCCTTCACACCCGAACTCCTAATTCTTATTTTTATTGAAGTGGCATCTTACTCTGCAATGAGATACTCGAAAAGTAGTCAAATGAACAAAGGCTTTATGACCAATTCATAAATAGTTATAAGAAAGCCTCCCTCAATGAGGGCCGTGAAAATGTTTAAATCCGGGCTCAGGTTTTCCGCTTTTTTGGTCGTTATGGAACATCTTTAATCTCGCCCCTCTGTCTGCTCCCTACTGCGTATCAGCCCCCTTGCCCAGGCTCACACCTTGAGCGGCAAGGCTGCCACGACCTGGTAGCGAGTCGCTCCCTTGCCCACCATGCCGCCTCAGAATCAAGATTCATAAGAACCTCTCACTCAGAGTTGTTGCACTTTGGTGTCTTTATTGTTTCCATTTTGGGTCTTGAGAGATATTGTATATACAAATACTCGTCATCAAGGGAGTTGAACCATGTGGATCACAAGGAGAGGAAATGGAACCTGAACACGCACTTACCGCCCCTGCCCGCTCAGGGGCTGGCATCAAGCTGCTGCTGACCAGTGTGCTCGGCATCGCCATCTTTTTCGTGCCCTTCGAGCTCGCGGGCCGCAGCACCATACTGGTGGATCACCTGGCGGGCTTTCTGATGGCGCAACGCCCGCTCGCCCTGGGGCTGATCCTGCTGCTGATCGCCTATGGCGCCATCAGCCCGCTGCTGGATGGTCGCTGGCGCGCCCGCCCCATCGACAGGGTGCTGAGCCTGTTCAAGCTGCTCGGGCTGGGGCTGGCCATCATGTATGTGGCAGGCTGGGGCCCCGCCTGGCTGATGACGCCGGATCGCCTGCCCTTCCTCTTTGACAAGCTGGCCATGTCGGTGGGGCTCATCGTGCCCATCGGCGCCATGGCCCTCACCTTCCTGCTCGGCTTCGGCCTGCTTGAGCTTATCGGCGTGCTGATGCAGCCGGTGATGCGCCCCCTCTGGCGCACGCCGGGCCACTCCGCCATCGATGCGGTCGCCTCCTTCGTCGGCAGCTACTCAGTGGGCCTGCTCATCACCAACCGGGTCTTCCTCGCGGGCAAGTACACGGTACGGGAAGCCGTCATCATCGCCACCGGCTTCTCCACCGTCTCCGCCGCCTTCATGATCATCGTGGCCAAGACCCTCAACCTGATGGGGCACTGGAACTTCTACTTCTGGTCCACCCTGGTGATCACCTTCGTCATCACCGCCATCCTGGCCCGGGTTCCTCCCATCAGCACCATGGCGCACCAAGGCGAGACCGACGAGCCGCTGCCGGCAGGCATGAGCCGCTGGCAAGCGGCGCTCGCCTCCGGGCTCACCCAGTCCAGCCAGGCGGATCCCGTGCTGCGGCAGTTGCAGGACAACTTCAAAGATGGCCTCTACATGGCCGCCGCCGTGGTGCCCACCATCTTGTCCGTCGGCCTGCTTGGGCTGCTGCTGGCTCAGCACACGCCGCTGTTCGATCTGCTGGGCTGGCTGTTGTGGCCCCTCACCTGGCTGCTGGATCTGGGGGAACCGCTGGAGACCGCAAGATCGCTCTCGGCGGGGCTCGCTGAGATGTTCCTGCCCGCCATCCTGCTCAAGGATGCGGACCTGCTGGTGCGCTATGTGACCGCCGTGGTCTCGGTGAGTTCGGTGCTCTTCTTCTCCGCCTCCATCCCCTGCATCCTGGCCACCAAGATCCCGGTGAGCCTGGGGCAACTGGTGGTGATCTGGCTGCTGCGCACCCTGCTTGGCATCCTGCTGGCGGCCCTGTGCGGCCGGCTGGCCATGGCGATGGGCTGGCTCAGCTAGGTTGACGTTATCAAATAGACAAAGCGCCATCAGGCGCTTTGTTTTTTCTCGGGGATCGTCTCAAGGGGAGATGGCGGCGAAGCGGCCACTGTTGAAGTCGTCTATCGCCTGGTGGATCTCTGCCTCGCTGTTCATGACGAAGGGACCATAACCCACTATGGGTTCGTCGATGGGCTCACCGCTCAGCAGCAACAGGGTGGCATCGCTGTTGGCGTCGAGCATGAACTCCCCACCGCTGGGATCCAGCAGCACCAGCTGCGCCTCGCCAGCCTGCTCCTGACCATTGATCAGCACTGAGCCCTTCAGCACCACGACGGCGGTATTCCAGCCATCCACCGCCGGCAGTACCAGGCTGGCCCCGGCCTTGAGCCGCAGATCCCAGATGTTCATGGGCGAGAAGGTGCGGGCAGGCCCCTGCACCTCGTTTCTTTGCAACCCGGCATCGTTCCCGGCGATGATGCGCACCCGCCCGTCCCCCTCCTTCAGGATCACCTCCGGGATGATGTCGCTGGTGATGCTCTGATAACCGGGGGCCGACATCTTGTGCTTGGCGGGCAGGTTGACCCACAACTGCACCATGTCGAGAGTGCCGCCAGCACGGGTGAATGCCGGCGAGTGAAACTCGTCGTGCATGATGCCGGACGCCGCCGTCATCCACTGCACGTCCCCCGGCCCTATGATCCCGCCCTGCCCGGTCGAGTCGCGATGAGCGACCTCCCCCTCATAGACGAGGGTGACAGTTTCAAAGCCACGGTGCGGGTGCTCCCCCACCCCTCTGGCATGATTGGCGGGCTCGAAGTGCGCCGGGCCGGCCCTGTCCAGCAACAGGAAGGGGCTGAGCGCCCGGCCATGGCTCTGATACGAGAACAGCGAGCGAACCGGGAAGCCGTCGCCGACCCAGTGTTGACGAGGGGCGCTGTAGATACCGATGACTCTTTTCATGATGCTCTCCAAGGTGATCGTCACGAGATGTGCCGTTGGTCGCATTGTGGATCTGGAACACTGCGCCCGGTAGACGTAAAATTTGTCCTCAGCGTCCTATTTTGTGAACGATAAACCCATGCATCAGGATCTCAACGACCTCTATTACTACGTCCAGGTGGTGGATCACGGGGGCTTTGCCCAGGCCGGCAGGGCGCTCGGCATGCCCAAATCCAAGCTCAGCCGCCGCATCGCCATGCTGGAGGAGCGCCTCGGGGTACGCCTCATTCAGCGCTCCACCCGCAGCTTCACCGTCACCGAACTCGGGCAGGCCTACTACGCCCGTTGCCGGGCCATGCTGGTGGAGGCCGATGCGGCGCAGGATCTCATCGCCGCCACCCAGAGCGAACCTTGCGGTCTGGTGCGCATCGCCTGCCCCATCGACCTGCTGCACGCCCATGTAGGCAGTATGCTGGTCACCTTCGCCCTGGCCCATCCCAACGTCAAGGTGCAGCTGGTCGGGGTCAACCGGGCGGTGGATCTGGTTGCGGAGGGGTTGGACATGGCGATCAGGGTACGACCACAGCCCCTGGATGACAGCGATCTGGCCATGCGGGTGCTGGGCTATGCCAGCCAGTGCCTGGTGGCAAGCCCGGCCCTGCTCTCGACGCTGGGTACGCCCCGGGCCCCCGCCGACCTGCTGTCATGGCCAAGCCTGGGCCACGGCGCCAGCCTGGAGGGTCATCACTGGACCCTGCTCGGCCCCCAGGGGGCTCGCGTCAAACAGCACCATAGCCCCCGTTTTGCCACCACCGATATGCAGACCCTGCGCCAGGGGGCGATCGACGGGCTCGGCGTCGTGCAACTGCCCACCATGATGATGGGCGACCCCCTGGCCGATGGCCGGCTGGTGCGCCTGCTCCCGGACTGGGCACCGCGCCAGGAGGTGATCCACGCTGTCTTCCCCTCCCGGCGCGGCCTGCTGCCCGCCGTGCGCGCCCTGATAGACCACCTGGTCGAGGGCTTCGCCCCCCTGATGCAAGAGCGTGCGCCGCTCTCGCCATGACCCCTGTGCGGCAGCGCCCGGGATGGCTGACATGCAAAAGGCCAGAGCATGGCTCTGGCCTTTTCACATTCCCCCTCGTCAGAGGCGGGGCAGCGGATACGGGCTGGTCCCTTAGAACGGCATCTTGAAGCCAGGGGGCAGTTGCATGCCACCGGTCAGCTCGCCCATCTTGCTCTTGTTCTGCTCTTCCACCCGGCGCACGGCGTCGTTGACGGCGGCGGCGACCAGATCTTCCAGCATCTCCTTGTCATCTTCCATCAGGCTGGGATCGATCTCGATACGGCGCACGCTGTGGCTGCCGGCCATGGTGACCTTGACCATGCCGGCGCCGGCTTCGCCGACGACTTCCATCTGAGCCAGCTGCTCTTGCATCTTCTGCATGCGCTCTTGCATCTGTTGGGCCTGTTTCATCAGGTTACCCATTCCACCTTTACCAAACATAGGTCGTCTCTCGTCTTGAAATCCGGCATCCAGCGCCGGGCTGTGGGCTTGTTCTACCCCGGATATGGGGGCAGCCAAAATATTTTTCAACCGGGACTCGGGTCCCGGCATGGGATTTAACTCATCGCGCTCAACGGCTCAAGGGCTCGATGCTCTCGGGATGGAGCACGGCGCCGAAGCGCTGCTGCAGGAACTGCACATTGGGATCGTCTGCCAGATCCCGGCTCACCTGCTCACGCACCCCCAGATAGAGGCGATGCTCGATCTCGAGCGGCGTCTCCCGCGCCGGATCCGTGCCCAGGGTCACCTCGACACGCACCGCCTGTCCGAACTCCGGACCTATGATCCCGGCCAGATCGGCCAGGGCTCTGTCGCTGACCAGATGGCGCTGCTCCGGCTTGAGCACCAGGGACACCAGCTCCCCTTGTCGGGTCATCACAGAGTTGATGGCGAGCTGGCGCAGCCGGCCACCGACCCCGGTGCGGGCGATGAGCTCGGCCCAGGGGTCACCGCAATTGACCAGCAGGGAAGAGGGGATCAGGCGAGCGATCTCCTCCCCCTCCTGCGGCTGGGCGTCACTCTCCAGCTCATCCCAGTCGATGGTCTCCATCACCTGAGCCGTCGTTGGCTGCGCGTTGTCGGGCACGGCATTTTCGGGCACAGACAGAGGCGTCGCAACCGGCGTTGCCGGTACAGCAGCGACGGTAGCAGCGGCGGCCCTGGCGGGTGCGCCGTCCAGATCCCAGGGGGGCAGGTCATCCGAGGCGGGATGGGCCTTCTGCGCTGCACTGGGCCTTGGCGCCGCTTGCGCTGCGGGGGCGCTGGCCGGCCCGTCGCCGAAGCCCTGACTCAGATATTCCTCGTAATCGCTGCCACTGTCGTCATAGGCATCAAGCGGCGGCAAATCTTCATAGCCCGGCATGGGCCCGGCATAGGCGGGCGCCGCAGCGGCCTGCCTGGCAGGCACAGAGGGCGCTGGCGCCACTGGTTGCACGGCGGCCGTGGCCACGGGCGCAGCCGGTTTGCTCGGCGTCGCCCTGGGAGGGGCAGAGACGGTCGCCGCCCCGGTGTCGCCCCGCAGCCGGCTGCGCAGCAGATTGCGCTTGCCCAGCAGGCTCTGCATGCTGGAGGCCGCCGAGGGGGCCGCCTCGGGTTCAGGCGCTATAGCAGGAGCCGCCGTCGGCAGGGCCGCCTCATGGGAGGAGACAGGCTGCTCGGGTTCAAGGGGCTGCGCTTCCTGAGTCCGGGGCGCGCCACCGATCTGGGGCTCAGGCTGCATCGGCTGCGCCTCGTAGCCCATCTGCTGGGCGGCTTGCAGCAGCTCTTGCTGCTCGGCAAAGAGGGCAGCGCTGGCCTCATCGTCGCCGGCAGCCGGTTCGTCTGCCTGAACCGCCAAGAGCGGCGCTGTCGGCGCCAGGGCTGCGGGCACGGCCGTGCTGGCCGCCGTTGCGGCCTGATGCGGGGCTGGCTCAGCCCCTGACGGCTTTCCCGGCAGGGCCGATACGGCCTCCCTCCCCGCCCCGGGCTGCGCGCCCATGGAGACGGGCAAGGCACTCAGATTGGCGGGATGCACCGCCTCGCGGCGCGGTGAGAAGGCCAGCATCCGCAGGCAGGTCATCTCCAGCGCGGTGCGGCCATCGGGCGCCCAGGGCAAATCCTTGCGCCCCCCCAGCACTATCTGGTAGCAGAGCTGCACCTCTTCCGGGCTCATGGCCCCCGCCAGCTGCAGCAAGGCATCGGCATCCGCCCCCTGCTCCTGCACGCTGGCAGGGAGCAGCTGGGCCATGGCGACCCGATGGAGCAAGGCTTCCAGCTCGGCGTGCAGCTGATCGAAATCCGGCCCCAGGGTGGCGATCTCGGTGATCTTGGCCATGGTGGCCGTGGCATCCTGGCGCAGCACAGCCTCCAGCAACTGGTGCAGGTGGTGGTGATCGAGGGTGCCCAGCATGGTCAGCACGCTGTCGAGGCGCACGCTGCCGTTGCCATGGGCCAGCGCCTGATCCGTCAGGCTCAGGGCATCGCGCATGCTGCCGTCGGCCGCCTTGGCCAGGGCCAGCAGGGCGCGGGGCTCGAACGGCTGACCTTCCTGATCCAGCACCCATTCCAGCTGCCTGGCGATCTGGGTCTGATCCAGGCTTTTGAGGTGGAACTGCAGGCAGCGGGACAAGATGGTGATGGGGAGCTTCTGCGGATCCGTGGTGGCCAGCAGGAACTTCACATAGGGAGGCGGCTCTTCCAGGGTTTTGAGCAGCGCATTGAAGCTGTGACGCGACAGCATGTGCACCTCATCGATGAGGTACACCTTGAAGCGGCCGCGGGCCGGGCGGTACTGCACGTTGTCGAGCAGCTCGCGGGTGTCTTCCACCTTGGTGCGGGACGCCGCATCGATCTCCAGCAGATCGACGAAGTTGCCCTGATCGATCTCGCGACAGGTGTCGCATACGCCGCACGGGTGGCTGCTGATCCCCTGCTCGCAGTTGAGGCTCTTGGCCAGGATGCGGGCTATGGTGGTCTTGCCGACCCCGCGAGTGCCGCTCAGCAGGTAGGCGTGATGCAGCCGTCCCTGATCCAGGGCATTGGTCAAGGCGGTCAGCACATGTTGCTGGCCAACCACTTGTTCAAACGTATGGGGGCGCCATTTACGCGCCAGAACCTGATAGCTCATAGATCTCGATGCTGGAAAACGAGGCATTGAGGCAGGATGCTAACACAAATGGAGGGCGGGCTGTATGGGCTATCGGCCGCCTTGGGAGGGATCGCTTGATTTTCAAACCGGTGCCCGTTCAGGCACCGGTTCGGGGCATTGGCGGGTTGACGAGGCCCGCCTGCCAGAGGGCCTTACTCGCCGGCGAGCTCGACCAGCGAGACCACCTTGACGCCAGCGGCGGTCAGGCGGGCATCACCACCCAGCGACGGCAGGGAGATGATGAAGGCCGCATCGGCGACTTCACCGCCTGCGCGGCGAATGAGCTTGACGGTGGCATCGACGGTGCCGCCGGTGGCCAGCAGATCGTCCACCACCAGCACCTTGTCACCGGGCACTATGGCGTCGGTGTGCAGTTGCAGGGTGTCGGTGCCGTACTCGAGGGCATAGGACTCTTCGATGATGGCGCGGGGCAGCTTGCCAGGCTTGCGAACCGGCACGAAGCCCAGTCCCATGGCGAAGGCCACGGGGGCACCGAAGATGAAACCGCGGGCCTCGGTGCCGACGATCTTGGTGATCCCTTGATCACGATAATGCTCGGCCAGCAGATCTATGGTGGCCTTGAAGGCCTCGGCGTTCTCGATCAGGCTGGTGATGTCGCGAAACAGTATGCCCGGCTTCGGATAGTCGGGAATGGTCTTGATGCTCGCTTCGATAAACTTCAGGGTATCCGGATTCATTATTTGACCGCTTATTTTTGAGCCCAGGCGTGGCGTCTCTTGCGCTGCCCGCCAGCGGGCAATAAAAAGGCCCGTCATGCAAAAAATGACAGGCCGACTCCATAGCATTATTGCCGCAATAGCTTAGGGATTTCACTTCTCCATTGCAACTGGCTCCAGCACCGGCAGACGCATTAACCAGGTGAGCAGGATCACCATTATGACAACCAGCAGCAGCCTCACCCAGGGCAGTGGCACCACCAGCAGCGACACCGAGAAGGAGAGCAGGATGAAGACGATGGCACGGCGTCTGGCATGGCGCCGAATGCCGCGATACAACTGCCAGTCATGGATGGGGGGCCCGAACCAGGGGTGCGCCAGCAGCCAGCGGTGAAAACGGGGTGACGAGCGTGCAAAGAGGGCCGCCGCCAGCAACATGAAGGGGGTGGTCGGCAGCAGGGGCAGGACTATTCCGACTATCCCGGTGGCGAAGGCGAGCCAGCCCAGGGCCATCAGACACCAGCGTTTCATGGGTACTCCTCTGAATGCATCTCTGCCTTTAGCCTAACAGAGTTGGCCCGAAAGCTGACAGCCTGGTCCATGCAGCGGCAGTCGATTAGGCTCATCGAGTGGGCAGACGGCTGACAACGCCAGCCATTGCCACTACAATCTGCGCTCTTTTTTCTCCCCTTGTCTTCGGAAGCAGCTATGCGCGTTATTTTGGCCCCCATGCAGGGGGTGCTGGATCACCTGATGCGGGAGGTACTCACCTCCGTCAACGATTACGACCTCTGTGTCAGCGAGTTCATCCGGGTCGTCGATCAGCTGCTGCCCGCCAAGGTGTTTTATCGGATCGCGCCCGAACTCAAGCAAGATGGCAAGACCCGTGCCGGCACCCCGGTGCGGGTGCAACTGCTGGGCCAGCACCCCGAATGGCTGGCAGAGAATGCGGTGCGCGCCATCGAGCTGGGTTCCCCCGGGGTCGATCTCAACTTCGGCTGCCCTGCCCCCACGGTCAACAAGAGCAAGGGGGGGGCCGTGCTGCTCAAGGAGCCAGAGACCGTCTATCGCATCGTCAAGGCGGTGCGCGAAGCCGTCCCTGCCCATCTGCCGGTGAGCGCCAAGATCCGCCTGGGTTACGATGACAAGGAACTCTATATGGACAACGCCCAGGCGGTCTATCAGGGGGGCGCCAATGAACTGGCCGTTCATGCCCGTACCAAGCGGGAAGGCTACAAGGCGCCGGCGCACTGGGAATACGTGGATCTCATCCGCCGCGCCCTGCCCATTCCGGTGACCGCCAATGGCGAGATCTGGGATCATAAAGATGCCCTCGCCTGTGCCGGCGTCTCTGGCTGCGATGCCCTCATGGTGGGCCGCGGCGCCATCTCCCTGCCCAACCTGGCCAACGTGATGAAGACGGGCTGCGCCCACATGAGCTGGGCCGAGGTGCTGCAACTGATGGTGAGCTATACCGAGCAGGATCTGGCGAGCGAGAAGGCCGACTACTATCCCAGCCGCATCAAGCAGTGGTTCAGCTATCTCAAGCGTGAATATCCCCAGGCAACGGTACTTTTTCAGGATATTCGTCTACACAAGGAGACGGGACCTATCCGGGATGCCTTGCTGCAAGCCGCGAAAACTGTGAGCTAACCGACCTTTACTTGACTCATGTCATCTTGATAATCCACACGCCTCCCTATACTGGCCTAGTTTTATCACTCGTCTTTGGGGGCTGTTGTGTGTGAAGTGACGCAAGCCCGGTTGGCCGAATGGCGTGAGCGCCTGCTGACCGATTGGGCGCAAACAAGAGAAGCGCTGATTGCTCAGCTCAAGGCCTGTCGTCGTGACGATTGGGCCCAAAAAGTGGGAAGCTGCGAGCGGGATCAACTGGTGGATCTGACCAGTCGCCTCGACTTGCCCAAGGTGGAGTCGAGCGTGGCACGGCTGAAACGCCTCGACGCCGCGCTCTGCCAGATGGAACTGGGTCTCTATGGCCTCTGCTCCGATTGCGAGGAGCCGCTCGCCATCGACCAGCTGGATCAGGATCCCAGCCTGCAACGCTGCCCGCGCTGCGAAACCCGTTATCGCAAGGGATTCCACGCCCACGAACTCTGATGGGGGCACCCTTTGTGCCCGCCATTTATCTGTGACTCCCCTCCCCGCTTCCCTTGCCCGCCCGATCCCCGGCGCCAGGGGCGCTCATGCCTGTTCACCCGGCGGGTCGGATTGCAACGGACACAAAAAAAGGGAAGTCATGGACTCCCCTTCTTCAGGTACTGCGCTCCGACCCACGACGTCGGGATGCCCATGTTACTGGGCCAGCAGATGTCCCACCAGCTCATGACGCCAGCCTTGCAGCAGCATGGGCTTGTCGGCGCGCGCCCGCTCCTCGGCGCTCATGCGCCAGCTCCAGGTGAAGTACTGGTGGATGATCTTCTTGCTGGCCACCAGCTCCGGCGGGATGTTGCTGGCCTTGGCCTTCTCTTCCACCATGGCCTTGATGCGCTTGAGCTCCGCCTTGTACTGGGGGAAGTCCACCAGCCGGCGAATGGGCTCTGGCCAGCTGTCCGGATCGCTCTGCTGGGCGGCTGCCACTATATCCAGCATCCGCTTGCCGTGGATCTTGATCTCGATGGGGGCCAGCCCCAGCTCGTTGAGATCCCGCAATGAGGTCGGACGACGCTCCGCCACCTTGAACAGGTGCAGCTCTTTCACCACGAAGTTCAGGGCCAGATCCCGGCGCACCGCCTCTTGCTGACGCCAGGCGGCGAGCTCGCGCAGAATGGCCAGCTCACGGCGACCCAGTTGCCAGGCGTTGATGATCTCGAGGTAGGCCTGACGGGGATCGCTGCCCTGGGTCTTGCGGGCGGAGTGGTTCTGGCACTCCTGCTCGAACCAGGCAAACTTGCCGCTCTCATGCAGCCTGGCCATCACCTTCTCGTAGAGGGGCATCAGGTAGAAGACATCCGCCGCCGCGTACTCGAGCTGGCGCGCGGTCAGGGGGCGGGCCAGCCAGTCGGTGCGGGCCTGATCCTTTTCCAGCTCCACGCCGAGGAACTCGTTGACCAGGGCGCCGAAGCCCACCGAGACGCCGTAACCCAGAAATGCCGTCGCGAGCTGGGTGTCGTGCATCTGGTTGGGCAGGTGGCCCGCCTGATGCTGGATGAGCTCCAGATCTTCACCGGAGGCGTGCAGTATGGCGATCTGCCCTGCCCGGCCGAGCCGCTGCCACAGGCCGGAGAGATCCAGGGTCAGGGGATCCAGCAGGGCGAGGCGTTCACCGTCATAGATCTGGAACAGACCGAGCTGGGGATAGTAGGTACGGGTGCGAACGAATTCGGTATCTATGGCCAGGGGAACGTCGGCCAGGGAAGCGAGATACTGCTCCAGTTCGGCTTGCTGTGAAATGAGTTGATATTGCATCTTTGCCTGCACGTTGGTCGGGACCCAGAAAGAAAAAACCGTGGCATGACCCACGGTTTTGCATAACGACAGCGCTTGACTGCAGAGCAGTGCATGCCGGTTACTGCTTGGCAATCTCCTCGTCGCGCAGCACGCGCCGCAGGATCTTGCCCACATTGGTCTTGGGAAGTTCGTCGCGAAATTCTACCAGTTTCGGCACCTTATAGGCAGTCAGATGTTTGCGGCAGTGGGCAATTATCTCGTCCTCTGTCAGCTTTGCATCTTTCTTGACCACGAAGATTTTCACCAGCTCGCCGGAAACCGGGTTAGGCACGCCGACGGCGGCCACTTCCAGCACCTTGGGATGGAGCGCCACCACGTCTTCAATCTCGTTCGGATAGACGTTGAAGCCCGAGACCAGGATCATGTCCTTCTTGCGATCGACGATCTTGAAGAAGCCCTGCTCGTCGCACACGGCGATGTCACCGGTACAGAGCCAGCCATCCTGCATCACCTCGGCGGTCGCCTCGGGACGCTGCCAGTAGCCCGTCATCACCTGGGGGCCGCGCACCTGCATCTCGCCGGGGGCGCCCAGCTCGGTGATAACCTGCCCCTTGTCATCCACCAGCCGGATCTCGGTGGAGCAGACCGGCAGACCGATAGAGCCGTTGTAATCCACCAGATCGTAGGGGCAGACGCTCACCAGGGGTGAACACTCGGTCAGGCCATAGCCTTCCAGCAGCGGGGTCCGGGTCAGCGTCTTCCACTGCTCGGCCACCGCCCGCTGCACCGCCATGCCGCCGCCTATGGTGAGCTTGAGGCGGGAGAAGTCCATGCTCTGGAACTCACCGTTGTTGACCAGGGCGTTAAACAGGGTGTTGACCCCGGTGATGCAGGTGAAGGGGTACTTCTTGATCTCTTTGACAAAGCCCGGGATGTCGCGGGGGTTGCTGATGAGCAGGTTGTAGCCACCCAGGCGCATGAACAGCAGGCAGTTCACCGTCAGGGCGAACACGTGGTAGAGCGGCAGCGCCGTGACCACGAACTCCTTGCCTCGCTCCAGCACGGGGCCATAGACACCGAGGCACTGCTCCACGTTCGCAATCATGTTGCGATGGGTCAGCATGGCCCCCTTGGAGAGTCCCGTGGTGCCGCCTGTGTATTGCAGGAAGGCGATGTCCTGGTTGCTGATTTCGGGCTTGATGTATTGCAGATAGCGCCCCTTGGCCAGGGCCTGGCGCATGGTGCTGGCGTGCGGGAGGTTGTATTTGGGTACCAGCTTCTTGACGTACTTGACCACGAAATTGACGAGCGTGCCCTTGGCCAGGCCGAGGTTGTCCCCCATGCGGGTCAGGATCACGTGCTTGACCGGGGTGTCGTAGACCACCTTCTCCAGGGTATGGGCGAAGTTGGAGACGATGACGATGGCCTTGGTGCCGGAGTCTTTGAGCTGGTGCTCCAGCTCGCGCGGGGTATAGAGCGGGTTGACGTTGACCACCGTCATGCCGGCCCGCAGTATGCCAAACACGGCGATGGGGTATTGCAGCAGGTTCGGCATCATCACCGCCACCCTGTCTCCCTTGCCGAGCTTGAGCTCGTTTTGCAGGTAGGCCGCAAAGGCACGGGACTGCTCTTCCAGCCGGCGATAGGTAATGGTCTGTCCCATGTTGACGAAGGCGGGCTGGTCGGCAAACTGGTCCACCGACTCTTCAAACATCTCGACCAGGGAGCCGTATTGGTCTGGATTGATCTCGGCGGGCACCCCTTCTGGATAACGCTTCAGCCAGACTCTTTCCACGAACTTCTCCTGCATAACTAACACCTGTGCGCTCACTGTGTTGCCTCCGTTCCTGTCACATCCATTTCAATCGGTTGTTTTAAGCTCATGCTCTAATGCCGCACATAGTTACATAAGGCAACATCGATTAACAGCAAATTAACAACGAGAAATGTGAGGGAGAAAGCAAACCTGACATGATTCAAAGCGGGCGATCCTACCGGATCTGACAGAATTTTTCGATATAAACGGCGGTTTTGGCTGAATTTTCCATATGGAAGTGATGATTTCCCGCCACCTGTACCATTTCAATCTGGCCAAAGGCCGGTCCCCGCAGCCGCCACTGCGCCAGCAGACTCTGAAACCCCTGCTCGCCGCGGATAAAAAGTACCGGGCAGGCGATGGCCCGGATCAGCGCCTGGGCCTGGCCCTCGCTCATGCGCATGGGTGAGAGATCCCGCAGGCGGGGATCGCTGCGCCAATGCCAGCGCCCTTCCCGCACCTCCAGTTGGCGCTCGCAGATAAGGCGCGCCGCCGCCGGGGAGATGTCAGCCACCTTGCAGCGGGCCGCCACCGCCTCGTCGAGGGAGGCAAACCCACCGGACGCTCGCTCGCGAGTGCGGCTGCGATTGAGAATGGCCCGCCGCAGTTGAGCAGGCACCTCTTCATCCGGTTGACTGAGGGGCCCGAGCCCCTCCAGCAGGATGAGCCGCACTATCTGCTCGGGAAACACCCCGGCATAGGCACTGGCGATCAGGGCCCCCAGCGAATGGCCGAGCAGGATGAAACGCTGCCAGCCCGCAGCCTGGGCAATCTGATGCAGATCGTCGAGCCAGTCGACGAAGACATAGGGGGTCGGTTTGTGATCCGAGTGGCCGTGACCCGGCAGATCGATGCAGACGAGGTGGCACTCAGCGAGATGGGGGGCAAGGGGCAGGAAGCTGGCGCCGTTGTCGAGCCAGCCGTGCAGGGCAATGACCAGGGGCTTGCCCTGCCGACCGTTATCCAGCAGGGCGACGCGCCGTCCATCGGCCAGGGTGAGGAAGCGCTCTTCCATCATCACCAGCGGGAGTAGTGGCGTCTTGGCCAGAAGGGATCATAGAAGGGGTCGTAGAAGTAGGGGTCCATGTAGCGGATCTCCACCTCCTTCACCGGCGGCCACAGCTTGCTGGCGGTGACCTTGAGCACGGAGAAGCGATACTTGTGATCCCCTATCTGGCTGTCCACCGGCTTGTCCAGGGTGCCGAGCACCGTCAGGCTGCGTCCCTTGGCATAGAGCGTCGGATCCACAAACCCCTTCATGACGGCCAGGAAACGCCCCGGGCTCTGCTCGGTCTGGGTCGGCACGCCGTTGGACTTGAGCGGCAGGTAGACCACCTCGATGACGCTCTGATCCTGCTCGTTGTGCACCGCCGAGATGACGCCGCTCCAGCGCGCAGGCTTGCCCTCCATCCCCTGCAGGGCAGGTTGATAGGCCACCAGCTGGCTTTCCGGTTCATAAGCCAGCTCCTTGGGCACCGAGCTGCAGCCGACTAGCAGCAGCCCCGTCAGGCCCAGCATGATCACGCGCTTCATCATTTTGCCTCTCCTTGTCCGCACCGTCCGCCTTCACTCGCTGACGTCGAGTCGCGGCTCGCCGTTGGATGTCACTCGCGACCCGGCAGTTTTTTCCAGGTCACCTTGTCGCGCAAATATACCGGTGTAGCCTGCTCTACCGGCACCGCCTTCCCCGCCAGCCAGGCGTTGCGTGCCAGGGGCAGCATGTCGACCGCCGCCGGGAAGCGCACCTGGCTCACCGCCAGCTCGTCGGCCAGCGCGTTGAGCGTCTCGCCATAGGTTTCAAAGCCGGTCCCGACGCAGCTCAGGCTGCCCGCCAGCTTGCCGCGCGCGTCAATCAGGGCCGCGGGAGAGCTCACCACTTCCTCCCCCACCAGCTGCATGCGGCCATCAAGCAGCTCGTAGTGGCCAAAATAGACCTCGTTCATCCGCGCATCGATGGCGGTCAGCACCCGCTCGGCCCCCTCCAGACGATGAGCCCCCTGGGCCATGGCAGCCAGGGTGGAGATGCCGATGAGCGGCACGCCGGCGCCAAAGGCGAGCCCCTGGGCCACGCTGATCCCGATGCGCACGCCGGTAAAGGAGCCAGGCCCGCGCCCGAAGGCGATGGCATCGAGCTCAGCCAAGGTTATCCCGGCCTCGTCTAACACAGCCTGAACCATGGGCAGGATTTTTTGGGTGTGATCCCGCGGCGCCTCTTCCCAACGGGAGAACAGCTTGTCACCCACCATAAGGGCGGCGGAGCAGGCTTCGGTGGCGGTATCAACGGCCAGGATCTTCAACTCGGTCATGGGTTCCAATCTCTATAAAATCAGTCAATGACATAACGTGCGAGCGGGATGTGCTCACCCGTTTTCTTAACATGGCAAATCAGTCAATCGCTATCAACCCGCCAGCCTAGCAGGCCGAATGCGGAGCGCGCCGGGTACGTGGCCTGTCAGGCTCAAGCGCCCCGCTCGAAGAGGTTCCCGCGTGCTTGGAAAGAACCGGCAGACTCAAGCGCCCCGGCCAAAGAAACTCCCCAGCGTCCCTAACTCCCGGGTGCGAGGGATGGCGGGCAGACTCTTGATAAAGGTGGCGCCATAGGGCTTGTTGACCATCCGTGGATCACAGATGACCAGCACGCCGTGATCACTGCGATCACGAATAAGCCGCCCCACCCCCTGTTTCAAGGCAATCACCGCCTTGGGCAGCTGCAGCTCGGCGAAGGGATCCCCCCCCTTGAGCTTGCAATCATCGACCCGCGCCTTGAGCAGCGGGTCGTCCGGGCTCGCAAACGGCAGCTTGTCGATGATAACACAGGACAATGCCGCCCCTCGCACGTCGATCCCCTCCCAGAAACTGCTGGTCGCCACCAGTACGGCGCGGCCATTCTCGACAAACTCCTTGAGCAACCGCTGTTTGTTGTCCTCCCCCTGCAAGAGCACGGTGCGGCCAATCTCCCGGCGCAGCACCTCGGCCACCTGCCGCATCACCTGATGGCTGGTGCAGAGAAAAAAGCAACCCCCCGGCGTCTTGTTGATGAGGGGGATCATCAGCTGGGCCAGCTGCTCGCCGCGCCCGAAGGCATTGGGTTCGGGCAGGAAGCGCGGCACGCACAGGCGCGCCTGTTCGGCGTAGTCAAAGGGGCTGTCGAGGATAAGCTCGGCGCTGCCCGCTAACCCCAACTCGGCGACAAAGTGATCGAAACGGTTGTCCACCGTCAGGGTGGCGGAGGTAAAGATCCAGGCCACCTCGGGCTTTTGCACCTCGGCGCCGAACCGCTCGGCCACCGACAGCGGGGTGAGATTGAGGGAGAAGTGCAGCCGGGAGCAGTCATACCAGTAGGAGAAACCAGTCTGGTTCACCGCCAGCACCTCCCCCAAGCGGGTGCGCAACTCGCAGATCCGCTCGAAGGCATGATCCAGCTGCTCGCCACGCCCGAGCGCCAGTTTGAGCACCTCGTAGCAGAGCCCGATGGCGTCGTTGAGACGGGCCAGCGCCTGGCCCCAGAGCGGCTGGCGCAGGATATCGCGGGTATTGCCGCGCCCCCCGTCTATGCCGAAGGCGAGGCGCAAGTCCTGGCTGGCGATGGAGAGCCGGTCCGCCGCCTTGCCAAGCTGCCCCATGTCGTGCGCCTCGGCACGATAGGCGAGCTGGATGTCCTGCGCCAGATCCAGGATGGTGCGACTGCCCACCGACTTGCCGAAGTAGTTGGTGGCGATCTCAGGCAACTGGTGCGCCTCGTCAAAGACATAGACTTGCGCTTCGGGCACCAGCTCGCCAAATCCGGTGTCTTTCACCGCCATATCGGCGAAGAAGAGGTGATGATTGATCACCACCACCTGGGCATCCATGGCCCGGCGCCGGGCCACCACCAGATGGCAGTCGTCGTAATAGGGACAGTCGCGGCCGAGGCAGTTGTCGTTGGTGCTGGTGACGTGGGCGAGGATCTCGGCGTTCTCCTGCAGCCCCGGAATGTCCCCCACATCGCCGTTATCGGTGGCGGTGGACCAGGATTTGACCTTCACCAGATCGCTGAGGATTTCGGGCTTTTGCAGGTGGGATTCGCTCAAGAGCCGGTTCATCCGCTCGATGCAGAGATAGTTGCTGCGTCCCTTGAGCAGGGCCACCGGCGGAGTGTAGGAGAGCGCCCCCGTGATGGTGGGCAGATCCCGGTAGAAGAGCTGCTCCTGTAGATTCTTGGAGCCGGTGCTGATCACCACCCGCTTGCCGGACTCCAGCGCAGGGACCAGGTAGGCGTAAGTCTTGCCGGTGCCGGTGCCCGCCTCCACCAGCAGACGGCCGCCACTCTTGATGGCGCGCGCCACCGCTTCGGCCATCTCCAGTTGCGGCGCACGGGCCTTGAAGCCCTCGATGTGGCTGGCCAGAGGGCCATCTGGCTTGAACAGGGTCTGGATGGTCAAAGGAGCGTCCCGCGCAAAAGCGGCCATTATGCCAAAAGCATGGCGAAAGCGGGACTGATAATGCGTTCAGACGAAGAGATCGATCTGATGGTCCGGATCCGGCTTGTGATCATCTTCCTGCGCCTTCGGCTGATCACGCCTGGCCGGGTGATGCCCCTGCTGGTACTGCTGGGCACCACCGCCGTTGTCAGTGCCAATCTTGCGCAGCCGATGCTTCTGGCTGATCTGGGTCACCTCCCGCTTGATGTCGTCAGGGCTCGGGGTCGACGGTGCGCGCGGCAAGATGGGGAATAACAGATCCTGGCTGGGCATGGTGATCACTCCTCAGGCTATCTTGATTAGTTATCGACCAGAAAACCGTTTTCTCCACTTTAATCGGGAAAATCACAATTTTGGGTTGCTTTTTCTGTCAAGGCAGGTAGTTTAAATCAGGCGTCAACTACGACATCTTATTCGTAAAGGATTGATTACATGAAGTTCACCCTGCTGAAGACTCATCACCACCATCATCATCCCGAATAGTCTTTCAGGAGGTTGACTGCTGGAAGACACTTAACTGGTGACTTCCAAAAGGACCGCAAGATTCATAAACCCTCGGAAGCACACACTTCCGAGGGTTTTTTCGTTTTTGACTAGAAGGAAACAAGAGCAATGGAAACACAACGTCTGCGCATCGCCATGCAAAAATCCGGTCGCCTGAGCCAGGACTCCCAGGCCCTGTTCAAGAGCTGCGGCCTCAAGATCAACCTGCGTGAACAGCGCCTCATCGCCCACGTGGAGAACATGCCCATCGACATACTGCGGGTGCGTGATGACGACATCCCGGGGCTGGTGATGGAAGGGGTGGTCGACCTTGGCATCATAGGCGAGAACGTGCTGGAAGAGGTGCAGCTCATTCGCGCCTCCCAGGATCTGCCCTATCAGGTCAAGACCCTCAAGCAGCTCGACTTCGGTGGCTGCCGCCTGTCGCTGGCGGTGCCGGAAGATGTCACCTACACAGGGCCACAGAGCCTCGCCGGCAAACGCATCGCCACCTCCTACCCCGGGCTGCTCAAGCGCTTCTTCGACGAGAAGGGTTTGAATTTCAAGAGCGTGATGCTGGGCGGCTCGGTGGAAGTGGCACCGCGCGCGGGACTGGCCGATGCCATCTGCGATCTGGTCTCCACCGGTGCCACTCTCGAGGCCAATGGCCTCAAAGAAGTGGAGGTGATCTACCGCTCCAAGGCGGTGCTGGTGCAGGCTCCCAACCCCTTGTCGGACGCCAAACAGAAGCTCATCGACAAACTGCTGCCCCGCATCCAGGGGATGCAGCAGGCCCGCGAGAGCAAGTACATCATGCTGCACGCCCCCAAAGAGAAGCTCGATGCCATCACGGATCTGCTGCCCGGCGCCGAGCGCCCCACCATCATGCAGCTGGCCGGTGATACCAATCAGGTGGCGCTGCATGTCGTCTCCAGCGAGACCCTGTTCTGGGAGACCATGGAGCAGCTCAAGGCCCTCGGCGCCAGCTCCATCCTGGTGCTGCCCATCGAAAAGATGATGGAATAAGGAAGGGACATCATGCAGACCCTGATCTGGAAGACCCTCTCCCCCGCCCAACAGGCCGACGTGCTGACCCGGCCCGCCCTCAATGACGAGGCGGATATCGGTGCCGTGGTCAAGGAGATCATCGGCGCGGTGCGCAGCCGGGGCGATGAGGCCCTGCGGGAGCTCGGCCTGCGCTTCGAGCGCGCCCCCCGTGAGCAGCTGCGCGTCAGTGAGGCCGAAATCGAGGCCGCCTGCGCGCGGCTGGACGATGAGATCAAAAGCGCCATCGAAGCGGCGATTGCCAACATTCGTACCTTCCACGCCGCGCAAGCGCAACCCGTGGTGCGGGTGGAGACCCAACCCGGGGTGGTGTGCGAGCTGCGCACCCAGCCCATCAGCCGGGTCGGCCTCTATGTACCGGGGGGCAGCGCGCCGCTCCCCTCCACCGTGATGATGCTGGCCATTCCGGCAAGCCTGGCCGGTTGCCGTGAGGTGGTGCTCTGCACCCCGTCGCCGGCCAGCGACGAGATCCTGTTCGCCGCCCGCGCCTGTGGCGTCAAGAAGGTGTTCGCCATCGGCGGCGCCCAGGCCATCGCCGCCATGGCCTACGGCACACAGAGCATTCCCAAGGTGGACAAGATCTTCGGCCCGGGCAACGCCTATGTGACCGAAGCCAAGGGCCAGGTCTCCCGGGACTGGCGCGGCGCCGCCATCGACATGCCCGCCGGCCCCTCAGAGGTGCTGGTGATTGCCGACGAGAGCGCGAGCCCCGCCTTCGTGGCCGCGGATCTGCTCTCCCAGGCCGAGCACGGTCCCGACAGCCAGGTGGTGCTGGTGACCACCTCAACCCTGTTGGCAGATGCCATCGCAGGTGAAATAAAGAGCCAGCTGGCCAAGCTCAGCCGCCGCGACATCGCCGCCCAGGCGCTCGGCAGCAGCCTGGTGATCCTCTGCGACAATCTGGACGAGGCGTGCGCCATCTCCAACGCCTACGCGCCGGAACACCTCATCGTGCAGACCCGCGCCCCCCGCGATCTGCTGGATAAACTCGAGAACGCCGGTTCCATCTTCCTTGGGGCATGGACCCCGGAGTCGGTCGGGGATTACGCCAGCGGCACCAACCACACCCTGCCCACCTATGGCTATGCCCGCACCTGCTCGAGCCTCGGGCTCGCTGATTACCAGCGCCGCTACACGGTGCAGGAGCTGAACATCGAGGGGATCCAGGGCCTTGGCCCCATAGTCCAGCGCATCGCCGATGCGGAAGGGCTGGATGCCCATAAAAACGCCGTCACCCTCAGATTGAACGCACTTTCAAGCCAGCAGCAGAAGGATTTGTCATGAGCATCGCCAATCTGGCTCGCCGCGTGGTGCGGGCCCTCACCCCCTATCAATCCGCCCGTCGCATCGGTGGTCAGGGCCATGTCTGGCTCAACGCCAACGAGGCGCCGCTGGCCTACCCCTTCACCATCGAGGGCAACCGCCTCAACCGTTACCCCGAGTGCCAGCCGGCCGAGGTGGTCAACGGCTACGCTGCCTACGCCGGGGTCAATCCGGATCAGGTGCTGGTGAGCCGCGGCGCCGACGAGGCCATCGAGCTCCTGATCCGCACCTTCTGCGAGGCGGGGGAGGATCAGATCCTCATCTGCCCCCCCACCTACGGCATGTACGCCATCAGCGCCGAGACCTGTGGCGTGGGCATCGTCGAGCAGCCGCTCACCGCCAGCCGTCAGCCGGACTGGCCCGCCATCGCGGATCGCCTCTCCGACGTGAAACTGGTGTTCCTCTGCTCCCCCAACAACCCCACCGGGGATCTGGTGGGCCGCAAGGGGCTCATCGCCCTGCTGGAGAAGGCCCGGGAGCGCGCCATCGTGGTGGTGGACGAGGCCTACATCGAGTTCTGCCCGGAAGGCTCAGTGGTGGATCTGCTGGCCCAGTACCCCAATCTGGTGGTGACCCGCACCCTCTCCAAGGCCTTTGCCCTGGCGGGGATCCGCTGCGGCTTCACCCTGGGGGATCCGGAGGTCATCGCCATGCTGGCCAAGGTGATAGCCCCCTACCCCATCCCCGAGCCCATCGCCCAGATTGCGGCCCAGGCCCTCTCCCCCATGGGGCTGGCGCTGATGCAGGAGCGGGTCGTGGAGCTCAACAAGCAGAAGGCCCTCATCAAGGCCGAGCTGCTCCGGCTTGCCTGCGTGAAAGAGGTGTTCGAGGACAAGGGCAACTTCGTGCTGGTGCGCTTCACCGATGGCGCCGCCGTCTTTGCCGCCATGAAGGCCGCCGGCATCATCTTGCGGGATTTTTCCAGCAAGCCAGGCCTGGACAACAGCATCCGCATCACCATCGGCTATCAGGGGGAGATGGACGCCGTCCTCACCGTGCTGCGTAATCTATCGAACAGCACCCCCTCAGCCAGCAACCCGTCTGCCGCCAGCGTATAAGGAAGTAGCCAGATGAAGACCCCGTTTTTGTTTATCGACCGTGACGGCACCTTGATAGAAGAGCCGGTGACCGACAAGCAGGTGGACAGCCTCGCCAAGCTGCGCTTCGAGCCCATGGTGATCCCGGTACTGCGGGAGCTCCAGGCCGCCGGATACGTGCTGGTGATGGTGACCAACCAGGATGGGCTGGGCACTGCCAGCCTGCCACTGGAGAACTTCCAGCCCCCTCAGGATCTGATGATGCACCTCTTTGAATCCCAAGGGGTGAACTGGGAGCAGGTGCTGATCTGCCCCCACTTCCCCACCGACGGTTGCAGCTGCCGCAAGCCGAACCTCGGGTTGGTGAAGGAGTACCTCGCCTCGGGTCGTATCGACTTTGCCAACTCCTTCGTGATTGGCGACAGAGAGACAGATCTGCAACTTGCCGAGAACATGGGCATCCGCGGCATTCGCTACCAGCCGCAGGATCACGACTGGCTCGCCATCCGTGATCAGCTGCTCTCCAAGGGGCGTGTTGCCGAGGTGGAGCGCTACACCAAGGAGACCCGCATCCAGGTGGCAGTGGACTTGGACAAGAGCGGCGGCAACCAGATTGCCACCGGCATCGGCTTCTTCGATCACATGCTGGATCAGATAGCCACCCACGCCGGGTTCCGCCTCAAGCTGAAGGTCAGCGGCGATCTGCACATCGACGATCACCACACGGTGGAAGATGTGGGGCTGGCCCTGGGTCAGGCCCTGCGTCAGGCCCTTGGCAACAAGCGCGGCATAGGTCGCTTCGGCTTCGTGCTGGCGATGGACGAGGTGCAGGCGGTGATCGATGGCCGCCCGCGCCTGGTTGAAGGCACGAACGAAAGTGCCCAGGCTCCCTCCCTGACCGAGCTGGACGTGGCCACGGCGCTGGACTTGAGCGGCCGCCCCTACTTCGTGTTCGACTGCCCGAGCGGCTTTGGCCGCGACAGCGTGGGCGAGATGGCCACCGAGATGGTGCCCCACTTCTTCCGCTCCCTCTCGGACGCCATGGCCATCACCCTGCAGATGAAGGTCGGCAGCGGCAACACCCACCACCAGGTGGAGGCGCTGTTCAAGGGCTTTGGCCGCGCCCTGCGCCAGGCCATCCGGGTGGAAGGGAGCGAACTCCCCTCCAGCAAGGGGGTACTGTGATGGATGTGAGCAAGCAGAAGCTGGTCATCATCGACACGGGCTGTGCGAACCTCGCCTCGGTGCGCATGGCGTTCGAGCGCCTCGGCGCGGCGCCGCTGGTTTCCAGCAAGGCGGCCGATATCGAGCAGGCGGACAAGCTGATCCTGCCCGGGGTGGGCACTGCGGTGGCCGCCATGAAGAATCTCAACGAGCGTAACCTGGTGCCGCTGATCCGCGCCGCCAAGCAGCCCCTGCTAGGCTTTTGCCTCGGCATGCAGATGCTGGCACAGGCCTCCGAGGAGACCATGAGTGGCAGTGAAGCGCCGGGTGAGGGCTTGATCGACTGCCTCGGCATAGTGCCTGGCAGGATCCGGCTGATGGAGGTGGGCAATCTGCGCCTGCCCCACATGGGCTGGAACCAGATTAAGCACGATGAGACCCATCCCCTGCTCAAGGGGATCCCAAGCGGCAGCTACTTCTACTTCGTCCACTCCTACGCCCTGGAGGTGACTGACGCGACCCTCGCCAGCTGCGACTATGGCCAGCCCTTCACCGCCATCGTAGGGCACGACAACTTCTTCGGCGCCCAATTCCACCCGGAGCGCTCCGGCAGTGCCGGTGCCCGTTTACTGCAAAACTTTCTGGAGCTGTAACAAGGATGATCATTCCCGCAATTGACCTCATCAATGGCCAGGTAGTCCGACTCTATCAGGGGGACTACGGCCAGAAGACCGCATACAGCAGCAGCCCCCAGGCCCGCTTCGACGACTATGTTGCCCAGGGGGCGGCGCAGCTGCACCTGGTGGATCTGGACGGCGCCAAGGATGCAAAAGCGCGCCAGCTTGCCCTCATCACCGAGCTGCTCGCCGTAACCCAGGCGCCGGTTCAGGTGGGCGGCGGCGTGCGCAGCGAGCAGGATGTGGCGGACCTGCTGGCCGCCGGCGCCAACCGGGTGGTGGTCGGCTCCACCGCAGTGAAGTCCCCGGATCTGGTGGCTAGCTGGATGGAGAAATATGGCCCCGAGCGCATAGTGCTGGCGCTGGATGTCAATATAGATGCAGAGGGGAATCGCCAGATCGCGGTGGCAGGCTGGCAGGAGAACAGCGGCGTGAGCCTGGAGGCGCTGATCGAGCGCTTCCTCCCCGCCGGGCTCAAACACGTGCTCTGCACCGACATCAGCCGGGACGGGACGCTCTCGGGCAGCAACGTCGAGCTCTACCGGGATCTCTGCGCCCGCTACCCCAGCGTGGCCTTTCAGGCCTCCGGCGGCATCGGCGGCCTGGCCGACATAGAAGCGCTCAAGGACACAGGCGTCAAGGGAGTCATCCTCGGCCGCGCCCTGCTGGAGGGCAAGTTCGACGTGAAACAGGCCATCGCCTGCTGGACTGCCCCCACCACAGAAGGAGGCCGCTGATGCTGGCAAGACGAATCATCCCCTGCCTCGACGTCAAAGATGGCGTTGTGGTCAAGGGCGTGCAGTTTCGCAACCACGAGGTGATGGGCGGCATAGTCGAGCTCGCCCGCCGCTACGCCGAGGAGGGTGCTGACGAGCTGGTGTTCTATGACATCACCGCCTCCAGCGACGAGCGTGTGGTGGACAAGAGCTGGGTGAGCCGGGTGGCCGAGGTCATCGACATCCCCTTCTGCGTCGCCGGCGGCATCCGATGCGTGGAGGATGCCCGCCAGATCCTGGAGTTTGGCGCAGACAAGGTCTCCATCAACTCCCCGGCCCTGGCCGATCCCACCCTGATCACCCGGCTGGCGGAGCGTTTCGGCGTGCAGTGCGTGGTGGTCGGTATCGACTCCTACTTCGATGGGGCAAGCGGCCAGTATCAGGTCAAGCAGTTCACCGGCGACGAGAGCCGCACCCGCACCACCCGCTGGACCACCCTGGAGTGGGTCAAGGAGGTGCAAAAGCGCGGCGCCGGCGAAATCGTGCTGAACGTGATGAACCAGGACGGCATGCGCCAGGGCTACGATCTCGAGCAGCTCAGGCTGGTGCGGGCCGTCTGCAAGGTGCCGTTGATTGCCTCCGGCGGCGCCGGTGCCATGGAACATTTTCGCGATGCCTTCACCCTGGCCGACGTGGACGGCGCCCTGGCGGCATCCGTGTTCCACAAGGGCCTTATCCCTATTCCCGAATTGAAACGCTGGCTGAAAAACGAAGGAGTCGCCATCCGTGAATAATCAAGCAGTAGACAATGCATTGCCCCTGGCCGAGCGCCTGGACTGGGACAAATGTGACGGCATGATCCCCGCCATCGTCCAGCATGCCGCGAGCGGCGAGGTGCTGATGCAGGGCTTCATGACCCGCGAGGCCCTGGAAAAGACCCAGGCCACCGGCCAGGTCACCTTCTTCAGCCGCAGCAAGCAGCGCCTCTGGACCAAGGGAGAAAGCTCGGGTCATGTGCTGAAACTGGTCGCCATCACCACCGACTGCGATCAGGACTCTCTGCTGATCGCCGCCAATCCAGTCGGCCCCACCTGCCATCTGGGCACGCCCTCCTGCTTCGACGGTCACCCGCTGCCGCCGCTCGGTTTTCTCGCCGAGCTCGAGCAGATCCTGGCATCGCGCAAGGGGGCAGACCCCGCCACCAGCTACACCGCCAGTCTGTATGGCAAAGGCACCAAGCGCATCGCCCAGAAGGTGGGTGAAGAGGGGGTGGAAGTGGCCCTGGCCGCCATGGCGAAGGACAGAGAAGAGCTCATCAACGAATCCGCCGATCTGCTCTATCACCTGACCGTCTTGCTGCAAAACGAAGGCTTGGGTTTGAAGGATGTGGTGCAGCGGCTTTATGAGCGGCACAATAAATAAAGTATCATATTGCTTAACGGGCTATTTGGCCCGTTAAGCTTATTCAAATGACACCGCCAACTCAACCCAATCCCTGTATGTAGACATATCCACTCGTGATTTTTTATGTAAGCACGAATTAAGAACACCTTCTCTTAATTTCTCTGAAAAAACTTCCGCAGTCATTGAACGATATTTCTCATCAAACTCCTTAACATCCCTCTTTAATTTACTATCAATATTTTGATACTCACCCAAGTAACCAAATAAATAGTTTCTAATAAGATCTCTAATAGGGGTTTGGTATACGCCTTGTGTAAACGCACCATTACAGTCACTTTCCATTTTAATACTAACAGTGCCAGAAATATTATTCATGCCGTGTAGTTTAATCACATCGGATTTAATGCCTGATAAAAATGAATGACTACGCCCCGATGAAATTATAGTGTCATAGTCAGATGGTTTGCTTTCATGTAAGGCTATAAGGTAAGCAAGAAAGACTATATTAATAGAGTCATTTTTCATATTCACAAGCACTAACAATGACCTATCAATAAGTTTTTCAGTACTTCTGAGTGAAAGCTGACAAGCATCTGCTATCGATGAAATTATAACCCCAAGTGAGTCCACGCTAAGGCCTGTAGGCCATATATTTTCAAAAACACTGCTATTAAGATAAGTTACATTAGATAAGTGGCTTTCAACAAAATTATGCCTTGAGCCACTAAGCATACTGAATCGCCGATTAAAAAAACGACTTAGATATATATAAGCATCAAATTCGGAACCATAAATTACTTTTACAGCATGTTGTAGTTGTTCTGTATCTGTAGCCAACACAAAGACCACTCTGGGAATATCGAATATATGTTTGATAGTTTCCAGCATTTCTACCGCATAGGAAGGGCGACAGCGATCCAGCTCATCAATCAAAATAAAGGCGGGATAATCCAGTTTTCCTTTACTTAATCCAACAGCTCCTTCCACCCATTGCCGTATTTCTTGTTTAAGATACTGAATAGATTCATAACGCTCTTTCTGATTACTGCATAAAACATCGACCAACTGATTCGCATCCTCTCCTTCCAGAGAAAAATCGTCTTCTTCCAGTCCAGCTTTCTTGATGGCCGCTTTCAACGCAAGCTTGCCGCCGACCTTGAATAATCCAAGTAGCCGCTGGCGCATACCCTCCGGGATTTTATTCTCTTTACCTGCAACCTCTTTTAGCTGATCGATAATCGACGAAATAACCGTCAATAAGGGATCATCGGAAAAGTCCTGCTGCCAGGCATCGATATAGACGGTGGGATAATGCTCTTTAAGTTCCATATACCAGCGCTTGATAAACCAGGTTTTACCCGCGCCCCATTCGGCATTGAGGTTCAGCACATAGTTGCGCTCTTTGCCCTCTGCCGCCAGATAGTTGGTCAGAAACTCGGCATAGCGAGCGCGCTCCAGTCGATCTCCTGCTAGCGTTTCCTCTCCCCCTTCAATGGCTCCAGGCCCATCCCATGAAACAGATTCCACCCAATCAAATGTTGCAAGCGCCATAGTATTTCCCTGTCTCGATACTGAGCAGGATATTACCAGAGTGAGTTCCGAAAGAGTTTGATGAACATAGGATTTGGCGCCATATCATCCCGAGGCAATATGGCGCCGACTCAAGCGCTCAGAAGAGAGTAACGTCCAACCCTCACTCCAGCTGTTTTCGCAGCATAAATTTTTGCACCTTGCCGGTGGAGGTCTTGGGCAGAGGGGTGAAGATGATGCGTTTGGGGGCCTTGAAGTGGGCCATCTGCTCGCGGCAGAACGCAATCAGCTCCGCCTGACTGAGCACCCGCCCCTCCTTGAGCTTCACAAAGGCGCAGGGCACCTCCCCCCACTTCTCGTCCGGCATGGCGATCACCGCGGCCTCGTCCACGTCCGGGTGGCGATAGAGCACGTCCTCCACCTCCAGGCTGGAGATGTTCTCTCCGCCGGAGATGATGATGTCCTTGGATCTGTCCTTGATCTCCACGTAGCCGTCCGGGTGCCAGACCGCCAGATCCCCGCTTCGAAACCAGCCGTCCGCCATCGCCTCTTCGCTCGCCGCCGGGTTCTTGAGATAGCCCTTCATGACGATGTTGCCACGCAGGAAGATCTCCCCCAGGGTCTTGCCATCCCGGGGCACAGGCTCGCCGCTGACGGGGTTGGCCACCCGCATCTCTCCCTGCAGCGGTGAGGCCACCCCCTGGCGCGCCTTGAGCCGGGAGAGCGCCGTGGCATCCTGCCCCTGCCAGCTTCGCTGGGGCTCGCACAGCACGCAGGGGCCATAGGTCTCGGTCAGGCCATAGACATGGGTCACGGCGATCCCCATGGCTTCCATGCCGGCGATCACGGTGGCGGGTGGCGCCGCCCCCGCCGTCATCGCCTTGATGGGATGGTCAAGCCCCAGTTTCAGGGCCGGATCGGCGTTGTTGAGCATATTGAGGACGATGGGAGCGGCGCAGAAATGGCTCACCTTGTGCGCGTGCAGCGCCTCATAGATGGCGCCCGCCTGTACGTGGCGCAGGCAGACGCTCACCCCGGCGGTCGCCGCCAGGGTCCAGGGGAAACACCAGCCGTTGCAGTGGAACATCGGCAGGGTCCACAGATAGATGGGGTGCTTGGGCAGCTCCCAGGAGAGCGCGTTGTTGACCGCGTTCAGGTGGGCGCCGCGATGGTGGTAGACCACCCCCTTGGGGTTGCCCGTGGTGCCCGAGGTGTAGTTCAGCGAGATGGCCTGCCACTCATCTTGCGGCAACCAACCGGGCTCCTGTTCATCCCCCGTGGCAATGAAGGCCTCGTAGGTCAGCTCGCTCACCAGCTCCCCCTCCTGATAGGTCGGATCGTCGATGGCGATCACCAGGGGCTGGCTGTCGATGAGAGAGAGCGCCTTGCGCACCAGGGCGCCAAACTCCCTGTCTACCAGCACGGCCTTGCTCTGGGCATGCTGGAAGATGAAGGCCATGGACTCTGCATCGAGCCGGGTGTTGATGGTGTTGAGCACGGCGCCGCTCATGGGCACCCCGAAGTGAGCCTCGAACATGGCCGGGACATTGGGGGCGACGATGGAGACGGTATCACCCTCGCCGATGCCGTGCTGGCGCAGGGCCGAGGCCAGCCGGCGACAGCGCACCTCGGTCTGGGCCCAGCTCTGGCGCAAGGGACCGTGGATCAGCGCCGGGTAGTCCGGATAGACCCGAGCCGCCCGGGCCAGAAAGCTCAAGGGGGTCAGGGCCTCGAAATTGGCAGCGGTCTTCTCAAGATCTGTCTCGTAGATGTTCGGCTTTGTCATCGGGTTCCTTCCTCATCGGGGTGCAAAGCGGCGGTGCAGCCGTGAACGCGCCCTGGCATCGTGCCGGCGGCGGCTTTCTGGTACTAAATGCAAGGGTATCAAGGGGATCTGCGGGCCGATATTAGCAAAACGTCTTAGGCAGGCCTGGCACCACGGCTGCGGGCCTGCGCCCTCCACCGGCCATCCCTTTTGTCGCCAAACACAGACGCCTTTTTGTCGCGGTCACTTTTTGCGCAGTCAGGCCTTGTCGCAGACCAGGGCCCCTTTGCTTGAGTGGGAGACGCAAAATGACAAGAATGTTCACAAGCCCCGAGAGCGGGCAATCACAGTAGACAGGAGTAAAGAGATGAACAAATCCATGTTGGCAGGTGTCGGGATCGGTATTGCCTCTGCGCTGGCATTGTCGGCGGCAGCCAGCGGATCCCTGTTTTCATCAGAGCCCCAGTTTGCCGAGGTGCTGGCCAGCAAGCCGGTGACCGAGACCATCAAGACGCCGCGCCAGGAGTGCCGCAACGTCACCGTCACCCACCGCAAACCGGTGCAGGACGAGCACAAGATCCTGGGCACAGTGGTCGGCGCGGCCCTCGGGGGCGTGGTGGGCCACCAGTTCGGTGGTGGCAGCGGCAAGAAGGTCGCCACGGCGGCGGGGGCCGTCGCCGGCGGCTATGCCGGCAACCAGGTGCAGGGCAACATGCAGGCGGGGGACACCTACACCACCACCGAGCAGCGCTGCAAGACGGTGCAGGATAGCAGCACCCGCACCCTGGGTTATGACGTCACCTACCGCCTCGCCGGTCAGGAGGGGGTGATCCGCATGGAGAAACAACCCGGCCCCACCATACCGGTCAAGGATGGCAAGCTGGTACTGAGCAACGTGCAGGGTTGATACTCCGTTAGGAGCGCCCAGCCATGGAGAAGGCCCACCCGACGCGGTGGGCCTTTTTCATGGCACCGGGATCCGGGCTGCCGGCCATGGGAAGAGCCATGTGGAAAACCCTCAACAATTCAAGCAAATAGGCCTCATAAGGTCCCCTTTCTCGCGGTTGAGCCGCCTTTTTCCCCCTATACTCAGCCTGCATGTGTTTTCTCTTGACCACGGCAGTGGGCTGGCTAAGATGTTTCCGATTGCCAGCCTGCGGTATAACGGTTTGAATATGTCAACGATATCAAGTACATCGCCTCAATTGCATGTCCGCTTTGGCGATTTCGAACTGGATGAACGCAATGCGCGGCTGCTGCACCATGGCCACGCCGTTCCCCTCTCCCCCATACCGTTCAACCTGTTATGTACCCTGATCCGCGAGCATAGCCTGCTGCTGACCAAGGATGAGCTGCTCGATCGGGTGTGGGGCCATCGTTTCGTGAGCGCCTCCGTCCTCAAGGGAGCCATCAGCGATATCCGCACCCTGCTGGCGGACGACCCCCGAGCTCCCCGCTTCATAGAGACAGTCTCCCGCCGCGGCTATCGCTTCATCTGCCCGCTGCTCCCCCAGGAGACCGGTTACCCCTTGGCAGCACCTGCCACCACACCGCTGCCGATCTCGCGACAAAGACCCTCTTTGGGGCTGTTTGTCGGGCGGGGGGAGGCGCTGGCGCGCTTGCAAGACGCCTGGCAACGGGCGGCCCAAGGCCTGCGTGCCATCGTCTGGATCGCGGGTGAACCCGGGATCGGCAAGTCGACCCTGATAGCGCACTTTTGCGCCGGGATCCCTGAGGCGCTCTGGGTTCGGGGGCAATGCGTGCAGTTGCATGGGGCGGGTGAGCCCTATCTGCCGGTGCTGGAGGCCATCGCCGAGCTGTGCCGTCGCGATGAAGAGGCGGTCTCGCTGCTGCGCAGCGTGGCCCCGACCTGGCTGCTGCAACTGCCCTGGCTCTGCTCCCCGGCGCAGCGCGAGACCTTGCTGCATGAGCTGGTCGGCGCCCATCCCCAGCGCATGTTGCGGGAGATGAGCGAGTTCCTGGATCGCTACACAGAGCAGCGACCGCTGCTGCTGATCACCGAAGATCTGCACTGGGGCGATCCCTCGACCCTCCAGCTCATCGACTACCTCGCCCGCCGGCGCAGCCCCAGCCGTCTGATGTGGCTGGGCAGTGTCAGGCCGGACGAGCCCCTCGTCACCGAACATCCACTCCATGGGCTCAGGCAGGCCCTGCGCGGGCAGGGCCTGGGTGAGGAGATAGGGTTGGCGCCCTTCAGCGAGCAGGAGGTGGTGACCTATGTGAGCGAGCGGATGCCGGCCATGAACGTTCCCCCCGGGCTTGCCCTCGCCCTCCATGAGCGAACCGGCGGCGTCCCGCTGTTCGTCGCCGCCCTCGCCACCGAGGTGATGAGCCGCACGGACCATGACGATGACACCGAGCCCGCCCGCCTGGTTCGCCGGGTGCTGCCCGAGAGCCTGGGCGCCCTGATCGATCACCATGTGGCCAGACTCCTCGAGCCGCAGCGCCAGTTGCTCGCCGCCGCCGCCGTGCTGGGCATGAGGGTTCATGTCGACACCCTGGCCCGGGTGCTGGCGTGCAGCCTGATGGAGATGGCACAGCAATGCGAGGCGCTGATCCGGGAGCGACTCTGGTTGATGGCACCCACCCCGGAGGCATCGGCCGAGGATCCCAGCCGCTGCGTCCAGTTTCGCCATCAGCTGTTTCGCCAGCGCCTCTATGATGGCCTCTCGGCCCCCCTGCGCGGGGCACTGCACGGCAAGATAGGGAGCACCCTGGAGGCGCTGCGCGCCGAGGGCCAGGAGGTGACCGCCGCCGAGCTGGCCATGCATTTCGACCGCGGCCACGCCCCCATCAAAGCCCTTGGCTATTATGCCGAGGCCGCCCGGGCCGCCCTGCTTCATCTTTGCCCCGCCGAGTGCATGAGCCTGACCGCCCGGGCACTGGCCCTCATCGAGCCGCTCCCCGAAAGCGCATCGCGCCACGCCCTGGAGATCACCCTGGCCACCCTGCGCGGCGCGGCCGCCTTCCACACCCTGGGGGCCGGGGAAGAGGCCCGCCGTGCCTACCAGCGGGCCGCCGACCGGCTGGCCGAGGTGCCAGCGCACCCCATGGCCGGCCTGGCGCTCCATGGTCTGGGGTTTCTCCATGCGCTGCGCGCCGAATACCCAGAGGCGCTGGCCGTCGCCGCCCGAGCACGGGGCCTCGCCGCCGCCCAGGCGGATCCCCTGCTGATCCTGGCCGCCTGTACCGTGCAAGGCCAGGCGCTCATGATGCAGGGTCACCATGACGCGGCCAGAGAGACCCTGGAGCAGGCCCTGCCGCTGCTCGAGCAGGCACAGGCCGGGGCCGAGCACAGTCTCATCGGCTTTATCGCCGATCCGCAGACGACGGTTCTGGCCCTGCTGAGCCTCTCCCTCGCCCAGCTCGGCCTGTTTACCCAGGCCCGGGCGCGTCTGCAACAGGCCTATGCCCGCGCCCATTCGCTGGCCCAGCCGATGGCACTGCTGATCATCCTCTGGTGCGATGCCCTGTGCGGGATCCGGCGCGGCGAGGTGGCACGGGTAGCTGCCCTGGCCGGCGAGATGCGCGCCCTGGTCGATGAGTTTGCCCTCGCCCAGGGCCAGGCCCCCTGCCGCTGGTTCCAGGGGTGGGCTGACACTCAGTGGGGCAGGCCCCATGAAGGGGCGCACCAGATCCGGCAGGCCTACCTGGACAACAGGGCGCTGGGGATGATATCGGGGGGCAGCGAGACCCTGGGCTACCTCGCCGAAGCCCTGCTGCTGCAACATGAGTGGCACCAGGCGCAGGAACAACTGGATCAGGCGCTCGCCCTGGTGCGGCGCCATGGCGTTCGAGGAGGCCCAGGCCCAGGGTGCCCCCTGGCTGGCCTTGCAGGCGCTGACCACAGTGTGCGCATACCAGACCCCGACCCAGGCCGAGTGGGACGCCCTCACCGCCCTGACGGCCCAGCTCGCCGAGGCGGGGGATACCCCCCTCCTCGCCCAGGCAAGCCGCCTTCTCGCCAGCGGGCTGTCAGCCCCCTGAACCTTGCCGGTCTCGACCAAATCGCGACCTCTCCCTGACCCGAGTCCCCTGCAAGCCCCCTATGATGGGGAAATCCGGGTCAGATGACACCATCATCCCCTTTCGGGTATCAGGATCCGCCTTTCACCGACCGGCATGGGACAAGCGACGCCACGATGCATCACCATCACCACCTTCAGGGAGGATCCGAACATCTCCTCTTCGACCCCAAACGGCGGATCCCCGAATCCGTCATAGAGGATCTCTGCGCCCTGCCCTGCCGTTGCCTCTCGGCCCAGCGCCAGCTCCCCTGGCATCTGGTCGTGGCCGCGTCCCGCCAGACTCGGACCGGGATCTGGCAGGCCATCGCCCCCCACCTCCCCGCCAGCCTCCCCCTGCTGCAGCAGGCTTCCCACCTCATGGTGCTCTGTACTCGGGAGCAGGCAAACGAGACAGGGTCGCCAGGGCTGATCATGCCTTGCCAGGGCGCAGCGGCCCATGACGGCGCTGGGTCGCAGCATGTCTACATCGCCCTGGGCTCCCTCTTGCTCGGCGCGGCCGTGTTCGAGCTGAAGACCCATACGGTGGAGGCCTTTGATGGTGACTTGCTCGATGAGTGGCTCGGCCTGGGGGAGCAGGGATTGACCAGCCGGGTGGTCCTGGCCCTCGGCTATCCACCCCAGGGGGGCGACCCTGATCCGTTCGCCTACACCCGGCTGCCCCAGCACCTCGTCATGAGTCGGCGCTGACCCGCACCGATTCCAGGAGGGATCCTTTGCCTGCCTCTTCTTCTCTCGCGCCTCCCCCAAGGGCCGCTCAAGACCCATTTCCGACCAAAGTCTGACCCCATCCTGACCCCTGGCGAGGCACGCCTTGCTACGCTGACCATCCTGTTTCGCACCATGGACGACGCGAGTGTGACCCTGTCTCCAGCCTCCTCCTCTCCCGGCAGAGTGCCCGACGAGGACGGCGGTGCGCCGCATCCTTGCTCCGGCCTGGCGGCGTGCGAACCAGCGTCCACCCGCCTCCCGGCGAAATGACCCCATCTCTGCCAACCAACGAGGAATTGTCGTGAAACGCTTCGTCACCGCGGCCAGCACCGCCACGCTCATCACCCTGCTCTGCGCCTGCTCAGAGCCGCCCCCCTCCACCAGTGCCTTGAGGCCGGTGAACACCCTGGCACTGCACTACGACAGCCTGCGCAACAGCCACCGCTATTTCGCCTCGGTCGCCTCCCGCTATGAGGTCGAGCAAGCCTTTCGCATTGGCGGCAAGGTGCTGGAGCGCAAGGTCGATATCGGTCAGGTGGTGAACGAGGGCGATGTGCTCGCCGTACTCGATGATGCGGATTACCTGCTCGCCGAGGAGGCCGCCCGTCAGCGCCTGGATGCGGCCAATGCCGCCGCCTGGCAGGCCGAAGCCGACTGGCTGCGCCTCAAGGCGCTCAAGAAGAACGGCTCCGTCAGCGCCTCCCACGAGGAGCAGGCTCACAGCACCCTGCGCACCGCCAGGGCGGCGGCACGGGCCGAGGCTCGCCAGTTCGAGCTGGCCCGCAACCAGGTCAACTACACCCTGTTGCGGGCCCCCATCAGCGGCGTGGTAACGGCGCTGCGCATGGAGACGGGCCAGGTGGTGGCAGCGGGTCAGCCCGTGATCACCCTCGCCAACGAGGGCAAGCCTGAGGTCGTGGCCGACATTCCCGAGAACCGGTTGGCCGAGTTCAAGGCGGCGCGCTACAAGGCGTCGCTGGCCACAGCGCCGGATGACTATTTTGAGGTCGAGCTGCGCGAGCTGTCGGCCCAGGCCTCGGCGCAGACCCGCACCTACCGTGCCCGCCTCAAGCCGGTCGAACCCAGAGCGCTGCCCCTGGGGGCGACCGCCACCCTGATCGCCGAGCACACCGATGGGGGCACCCGGGTCGCGACCCTCCCCGCCACTGCCCTCACCCAGGAGCAGGGCGCGCCAGCGGTGTGGACAGTGCAACAGGACGGCAAGGGAAATACAGGCACCGTCAAGCTGGTCAAGGTGGCCATCCAGAGTTATCGCAGCGACCAGGTGCTCGTCTCCGGTCCCGCCGAGGGCGTCCTCGTCGTCACCGCCGGGGTGCAGAAGATGGCGCCGGGGCTGAAGGTCGCCCTGCCCGCCGCTTCCCCCTCTGCCAGTGAGGAAGTGACCCCATGAAATCGTTCAATCTCACCGAATGGGCACTGAGCCATCGTGCCGTGGTGCTGTTCCTTATCCTGCTCATCACGGTGGCGGGCACCCTCGGCTTTGGCAAGCTGGGCCAGCTGGAGGATCCCAACTTCTCGGTGCCCTCCATGACCGCCATGGTGGTCTGGCCCGGCGCCACGGCGCAGCAGATCCAGGACGAAGTGCTCAACCGCATGGAGAAGAAGTTCGAGCAGCTCGATCACTTCGAGAAGGTCAAGACCTTCGCCCGCCAGGGGTTCGGCGGCATGCTGATCACCGTCAAGGGGGGTACCTCCAAGGCGGATCAGCAGGAGGCCTGGTACCAGGCGCGCAAGAAGTTCAGCGATCTCGAACTCGAGCTGCCAGAGGGGGTCGTGGGCCCCATCTTCAACGACGAGTTTGGCGACGTCTACGGCCTGATGTACGCCATCAAGGGGGACGGGGTCAGCCTCGCCGATCTCGCCGATCAGGGGGAGATCATCAAGCGCCGCCTGTTGAAAGTCCCCATGGTCAAGAAGGTGGATCTGCTCGGCAAGCAGGCGGAAAAGGTCCATATCGAGTTCTCCCACGAACGCCTGGCGGCGCTGGGTATCCAGCCCGTGCAGATCATGGCGGCCCTGAAGAGTCAGAACGCCATCTTGCCGGCAGGCTCCCTCGATACCGCCTCCGACCGGATCTATGTGCGGGTCAGCGGTCAGTTCCGTGATCTGGAGGATATTCGCAACCTGCCCATTGCCGCGGGTGGACGCCTGATCAAACTCGGTGACTTCACCACGGTGCGCCGCGGTTATGAGGATCCCCAGACCTACAGCATCCGCCACAACGGCCAGCAAGTGCTGATGCTGGGTCTCTCCATGACCAATGACGGCAACATAGTCCAGCTGGGTGAGGCGCTTGAGACCGTCATCGCCCAGATCCAGCACGAGCTGCCCTACGGTGTCGAACTCGAGCAGGTCGCCGATCAGCCCACCACGGTCAAGGAGGCGGTCTGGGACTTCGAACGCTCCCTGGCGGAGGCCCTGGTGATCGTCGTCATCGTCAGCCTGCTGAGCCTGGGCTGGCGCACCGGCATCGTGGTCGCCCTGTCGGTGCCCCTGGTGCTGTGCATGGTCGCCATCTTCATGCTGGGCACCGGCTGGAATCTGGAGCGGATCTCCCTGGGGTCCCTCATCATCGCCCTGGGTCTGCTGGTGGACGATGCCATCATCGCCCTCGAGATGATGGTGGTGAAGATGGAGGCGGGCTGGGACAAGGTCAAGGCTGCTTCCTACTCCTATCAGGCGACCGCCATGCCCCGCCTGTCCGGCGCCCTGATCACCGCCGCCGCCTTCATGCCGGTGGGCTTCTCCCAGTCCACCACGGGCGAATACGCCGGCGGCATCTTCTGGATCGTCGGCGTGGCGGTGGTCTTCTCCTGGCTCTGCTCGGGCCTCTTCACCCCCTACCTCGCCGTCAAGATGCTGCCCGCTCAGCTCGGCCATCATCATGGCGAGGGGAACCCCTATGACACCAAGGGCTATCGCCGACTGCGTGGCTGGATCCAGCAGGCCATCGCGCGCCGCTGGCTGGTCATCGGCGTCACCTTCGGGGCCTTGGTGCTGGCCGTGTCGGCGGTCAAGCTGGTGCCGCAGCAGTTCTTCCCCAACAGCACGCGGCCCGAACTCATCGTCGAGCTGCGCGTCAAGGAGGGGGCCTCGTTCGCCGCGACCACAGCGCAGGTCAAGCGCATGGAACAGGTGCTGGCCAAGGACGAGGACGTGCGCTTCTACACCGCCTATACAGGTGCGGGCGCACCGCGCTTCTACCTCTCCCTGGATCCCGAGATGCCCAATCCGGGCTATGCCCAGTTCGTGGTGATGACCCGGGATCTGGAGGCCCGCGAGCGCGTGCGTTCGCGCCTGATGGCCATGGCCAGCGAGCAGTTCCCCCAGGCCTGGGTACGCGTCACCCGCCTGGAGCTTGGCCCGCCGGTGGGCTTCCCGATACAGTTTCGCATCGTCGGCGCCGACACCCAGGTGGTGCGCGCCATCGCCCGCCAGGTAGAACAGGTAGTGGCCAGCCATCCCCAGGTGCGCGACGTCCAGCTCGACTGGAACGATCCGGTGCGCGCCCTCGGAGTCGAGCTCGATCAGGAGAAGGTGCGCGCTCTGGGGCTCTCCCCCGCCGAGGTGGCGATGGCGACCCAGTCCCTGATGCAGGGGACGACCCTGACCCAGTTGCGCGACGGCGAGGAGCTGATCGACGTGGTCGCCCGCGCCATTCCCTCGGAGCGACTCGACGTCGAGACCCTGAAGGACATCAACCTCTACACGAGCCAGGGCACTGTGGTGCCCCTGTCCCAGATTGCGACCGTGCGCCATGAGCTGGAAGAGCCGGTGCTGTGGCGGCGCAACCGCGACATGGCGATCACGGTGCGGGCCGACGTGGTGGACGGCGCCCAGGCGGTCTCCGTGACCCAGGCCATCACCCCTCTGTTCAAGGAGATAGAGGCGACCCTGCCCTCCGGCTATCGGATTGACGTGGGCGGCGCGGTCGAGGAGAGCAACAAGGCCAACGAGGCGCTGATCGCCGTGGCCCCGGTAATGCTGATCACCATCTTGCTGATCCTGATGCTGCAACTGCAGAGCTTCTCCCTGATGGCCATGGTGCTGCTGACCGCGCCCCTTGGGATGATAGGGGTGGTGGCCGCCCTGCTGCTGTTCCAGGCCCCCCTGGGTTTTGTCGCCATCCTCGGCATCATCGCCCTGTGCGGCATGAACATGCGCAATGCGGTGATCCTGATCGACCAGATCCAGATAGAGACCGCCAGTGGCCGGGATCCCTGGAGCGCCGTGGTCGAGGCGGCCGTGATGCGGGCCCGCCCGGTGATGCTGACGGCGGCGGCCACTGTGCTGGCCATGATCCCCCTGACCCGCAGCGTCTTCTGGGGCCCCATGGCCATCGCCATCATGGGGGGGCTGACCATCGCCACCCTGCTGACCATCTTCTTCGTGCCCTCCCTCTATGCGGCCTGGTTCAGGATCGCCCCGGTCAAGGACACAGGGCACACGCAGACCGCTGGCGCAGAGGAGCGAGCATAGTGAACAAGGGACGCACTGCGCTGATGTTGACAGGGCTGCTGCTGAGCGGCGCCAGCCAGGCCACGGAGGGCACCCTCACCCTCACGGTGGAGAACGACGTCTTCACTGGCTCTGACAACAACTACACCAATGGCGTGGGGATCGCCTGGGTATCGGGGGACATAGACCAGACAGACCCTGGCGCACTCGGCCAGTGGACCCGGCTCTGGTCATTTCTGCCGTTCGTGGCCGATGAGGGCTACACCACTTATGCCTCCTGGGCCCTGGCCCAGGAGATCAACACCCCGGACGACATAGGGGAGCCTTATCCCGACACAGATGATCAGCCCTACTCAGGGGTGCTGGTGGTCGACAGCACCCTCTATGCCCGCAGGTGGGACTGGAGCCACGCCTGGCAGCTCAGGCTGGGGGTGGTGGGGCCCGCCTCCCAGGCCGACGACACCCAGCGGGAGTTCCATCGCCTGATCGGGGCCGACAAGCCGCAAGGCTGGGATACCCAGCTGCCGAACGAGCCTGTCATCAACCTCAACTACACGGTGGCCCACCTCGCCGCCGCCGGGCACACAGCCGCCGAGCTGGAGTGGCGCCTGGTGCCCCTGGCCACCGCCGGAGTCGGCAACTACTTCACCGGGGTCGGGGTCGGTCTCTATGGCGAAATAGGCTGGGAGCTGGTGGATGCCCTGGGGGTCACCGCCCTGCGCTCCGGCCTCAATGCCGCCTCCACGGTCGGGATAGCACAGCGCGATCGCTGGTCGCTGTCGATCTTTGGCGGGGGCGGCGCCTACGGGGTCGTCCACTACCTGCCCCTCGACGGCACCCTGTTTCGCACCAGTTACTCCGTCGATTCCGAGCCCGTCATCGGCATGGGCTCCTTCGGCTTCTGCCTGCGACGGGGCAAGCTGACCCTGGGGTTCGCCCGGACCTTTTTCAGCGAGACCTTCGACACCCAGCGAGAGCAGACCAACTTTGGCACCCTGAGCCTGTCATGGGTGCTGTAATCGCCATTACCCTGGGCCAGCCTGGCCCATCATCGCGCCGCAGCCTGCCAGCCATGGCAGGCCATTGGCACTAAGGGATCACCTTCATGAGAACAGACGACAGGATAGAGGTCAGTGCCAGCGCGCTGACGGCAGTTGACGAAGAGAGGACAACACCAGGCAGCCCCCTCTGTGTCTGGACGGGCCGGCTCAGTTTCAATGGGAAAATGCGCATCTTGCTGCTCTGCATCACCCTGCTGACCCTGGTTGGCAACATGCTGACCGCCAGGCTGGTCTATGACGAGATTTGCACCGCCATCGAAGGGGGCTTGATCAATCAGGTACAAGGGGAGGCCCGCAGGCTTGAAGCCCTCTATCAACAAGATCCCAAGACCTTCATTGCACAGGCGGCCCTCTCTCTTGCAACGCTGCGCTGGGGGGAGCATGACGCCGGCTACTTCTTCATCACTGACAGAGACGCGAATCTGCTGGTCTATCCACCGGATCCCGCGCGCATCGGCAAGCGGCTCGATGATGTGCCCCTTGAGGAGAGTCAGGAGAGCATCAACCAGGCCCTGATCCGCATTGCCGGCTCGGGCAAGGCCAGCCTCATCACCTACCCCTACATCAAGCCATCGAGCCAGACCCCCATCCTCAAAACGGCGTATGCCTATCCTGTCGGGGAGTATCTGCTGGTCTCCGGTGTCTACCTGGACAGCGCCGATGCGGTGTTTTACAACTACCTGCGCCACAGCAGCATCATCCTGCTGGCGACCCTGGCACTCCTGCTAGGCCTGGTCACCTTCTTCTCCCGTTCGTTCTCATCCCACGTGGCCCTGGTGCTCAAGGGGTTGCAGGACATGGCTGGCAAGATCCTGACCAACCGGCTCCAGTCGAAAGGAAACGATGAGATTGCCTTCATCATCAACGCCATGGACAACACCCGCCAGCAGCTGTCCGATCTGCTCTGCCACCAGCGGGAGCAGGCGGGTGAGGTCACCCTGGCGTCCGGCCAGATAAACCGTGGCATGGGCGAGGTCAACGACGCCATCTGCGAGCAGCGACTGCGCCTGGACAACCTGGCATCGGCCATGGAGCAGATGATCGCCAGCATTCGCGAGGTGACCCAGAGTGCCCAGGCATCCGCCGACAGCGCCCATCAGATGGATCAATGGGCCAGCGGTGGCGCCGGCAAGATCCAGGATGCCATCACCGCCATCAACCACCTGTTCGACAACTTGCACCAGAGCGCCCGCGCCGTCGGGGAAGTGGCGGGCAAGGTCAGTCTCATCGGCACCATCATAGACACCATCAACGGCATCTCGGAGCAGACCAACCTGCTCGCCCTGAACGCCGCCATCGAAGCCGCACGGGCCGGCGAGCAGGGCCGCGGTTTCTCCGTGGTGGCCGACGAGGTCCGCACCCTTGCCAAGCGCACCAAGGAGGCAACCTACGAGATCTCCGGGATGATAGTCGCCTTGCAGGGGAGCACGCACCAGAGCGTCGGGCTGATGCAAGAGAGCATTCAGGCCGCGTCCCAGGCCAGAGAGGATGCGACGGGGGCCACCGAATGCTTCGACGCCATCGTCGGCAACACAGGGCAACTGTCGACCCATTGCCAGATGATTGCCGCCGCCACCGAAGAGCAGACGGCGGTGACCGGTGACACCCTTCACTCCCTGCAAGTGATCCGCAACCTGGTGCAGGAGACCGAGCAGGTAGCCAGGGCGCTGGGCGACACCAGCCAGCAGATGCGGGGCAGCGCCGAGCAGATGAGCGAGCTCGTCGGCAGCTATCGTCTGGGCTAAGACAAGGGCCCTTGCGCCAGAAGCAGGGCGCGGGCGGGCAGCGATCCCTCATAAAAACGGGAGCCACTATGGCTCCCGTTGTCATTGCATCCCCCGTTACTTGCGGCCGAAGGGCCACCAGGGTTTGTCGTTGTCCTCTATGTCGACCCGGGTCTGCTGCACAGTCCCCGGCTGGGCACCCTGCACCTTCACAAGACCCACCTTGAACTGCTCGGTGGACTCCACGAACCAGTCATCCAGGATCAGCACCTTGACCGACTTGCTGCCCCCCTCGCCCGCGGCCCAGCTCACCGACTGGCCGAACCAAGGCAGGAAATCCAGCCCCCAACGCGCCGTGATCCCCTCAAGGCCCAAAGTAGCACGGGCGGGCTTGCTGAGATCGCCGCTGCGCACCAGGGGGATCTCGGCAAACCACTGCCCCTCGTTCACCGTCAGGCTGGCGCGCGCCAACGAGATGGTGGAGGGCGCCAGCTTGTCCTTGATGGTCACCAGGGTCTGGTGTTGCTCACCCAGGGCCGCGCCGCTTGCATCAAACAGCTCCAGGGTGAAGGTCTCATCCCCCTCGTGCAGGGTGTCGCTCTTCACCGGAATGCTGATGGTCTGGCTGTCGCTCTGGCCTGCCGCCCAGTTCAGGGTACCGGTCAATGGCGCCACGTCCTTGGCATCGGCGCTGCCGTAGGCGACGCGGTAACTGACGCTGGCCTCCCCATAAGTGCCGTCCCGGCGCGCCACGGACAGTGTGAGAGTGCTGCCCTCCTCCACGCTGGCGGCGGCGCTCTCCAGGCTCAAGACTCCGGCGGGGGGCAGCGGGTACTGAATGGCCACCAGCACGGGATCGTGATCCGAGGCGCTGAAGGGCTCCTCGGATTTCGCCAGCTGGCCGCTGTACTTGTTGCCGTACTCGAAGAAGTTGCTCTCGGCGGAGTTGATGTGCCAATCCTCGATACCGATCACCTTGGCCGCGAGGCTCGGGTTTGCCAGGGCGTGATCCAGGTTGCCGAGCTCCCCTTCGTAGCTGTAGGAGTAGGTGTCGGTGCCGTGGAAGCGGGTGTTGAGGTTCACCAGACCATAGCCCTTGCCAAGGGCGCTGCCGCTCTCCTCATAAGGCTGGCCCGCCAACGTGGTGAAGGAGGCGCTCAGGATCTGGCGCGCCTGGGCGGCCGGATCATAGTCGGTCAGCACCCGGATGGGATCCTCCATGCCATAGGCGTTCAGATCCCCGATGAGCAGCAGATCCCCGCTCAGCCCCTTGAGACGCTCCCCCAGCACCCTGACGGCGGAGACCCGCAGGGCGTTGCAGTGGCCCTGACCGTCCAGCGGGTCGGCGGTCACGTAGTCGGGGTAATCCTCGAAGCAGGCAGAGCCCTTGGACTTGAGGTGGTTGACCACCAGGGTCAGGGGCGCATCCCCCTTGGGGGAGCTGAAGCGCTGCAGCAGCGACTCGCGCATGCCCTGGTTGATGGCCACCGGTTTGCCGCTGGCGTCCAGGGCCTCGGCCTGCTGCACCGGCAGCACTATGAGGCTGGCAGCCCCTTCTGGCGTCACGCTGGCGGGCCGGTAGATGAGCCCCACCGTGATGGCGTCGGTGCCGATGGGCTGGCCATCGGGGGACGCCACCCAGGCGTAGTGATCCGCCTCGTCCGGCAGGGCGGCGTTGAGGGCCGCCACCAGGTTGGCGATGGCAGAGTTGTCGCCATAGCCGTTGTTCTCTATCTCCATCAGCCCCACCACGTCCGCATTGAGGCGGGTGATGGCGCTGACGATCTTGGTGCGCTGCAGCTCGAACTCCGCCACCGTCAGGGCGCCTCTGTTGCTGCCGGTGGGGTTGACATCCCCGCCCACCACTGTGGTGAAGAAGTTGAGCACGTTGAAGCTGGCGACCCGCAGATCCCCCGCCTCGGCAAGTTCCGGCGTTTCCACCCTGTCCCAACCGCTGTGATCGATGTTGCTCACGTCGATGCGATTGTTCGCCACCAGCCGGAACAGGTTGTAGGAGTAGCCGAGTGCCCCCTCCAGCCCGTTGAGCCTGTCACCGATGCGCAGGTAACCGTCCTCGGCGTTGAAGCCGGGGAACCAGGGCAGCACGCCGTCCGGCGCCTTGGCGTCGGTCTCCAGCACCAGCTGGTTCTGCTGGTTGCGAAGAGCCCAGTCGCTCGCCTCCTGGCTCATGGCGGCAAACTTCTGGGTCGACTTGATAAGCGGCGCGCCATAGGCCAGCACCAGGTTGTTGCGCTTGCCGTCATAATCGAAGCTGAAGTTGCGGGTCACCACCAGGCTGGACTCCGGTACCAGTCGCACCTGCATCCCCTCGTGGCGCTCCAGCAGCTGGCTCAGGCTCTCGCCACCCACCGGCACCAGATCCACCGCTGGCAGCAAGGCCCCTGCCGGCTGGGTCACCACCAGCTGATCGGCGCTGAGCTGGGTCTGGTTGAAATACTCTTTGACCTTGCCCGAGACGCACACCTCGGCCCCCGGCACTATGGCGCCGTTGGCCTGGGTGCTGTGGATGAAGAGGCCGTCTGAGGTGGCCGGATCCCCGTCTCCCTGCGCATCCTGAATGAAGAAGCCCTTGTAGAGACCGCTCACCACCTGGGTCACCACGCCGCGGGTGGCATGGGCCTGCTCGGATTCAAACTTGCCGGCCGGCACCAGGGGGCTGCTGCTGCCGGCGCCCTGGATGGCGGGCACCGGCACCAGGCTGTCGACCGGGCAGACGAAGACAGGAGGCTGGGTGCCATCGCAGGGAGCATCCCCGCTGCAACCCAGACCGCTGGCGTCATCCTTGGGGGCGGCCAGGTATTCGAGCGCCGGATCGAAGGGCGAAGTCGCATCGACCCGGCCCGTGGTGACGGTGGCCTTGCGGCGCAGGGTCATGTCCAGGGTCGAGACGCTGCCGGAGACCCAGGCCGTGCCCGGATCCACCCCCACCTGGCCGAAGCTGTCGACTATCTCGCCGCCGCGATAGAGCACCAGGGCGTCGTCACCGTTGAACACCAGGTTGCCGCTGGTCTGATTGGCCTTGGCCAGGATCTCGCCGTTGGCAGAGGGGTTGGCCAGCACCAGACTGGCCCCCGGGGCCAGCGTGCCTTGCAGCGCCAGGCTGTTGGTGGGAGCATCGGTGAGGAGTTTGCCGTTGGCATAGAGCGCCAGCCGGTATTGGGAGAGATCGACGGGGTCCGAACCGAGGTTGCTCAGCTCCACCGCCTTGTTGTTGCTGGATCCTTCCAGGTATTCGCTGATCAGCAGTTGCGCCTGTGCCTGTCCAGAGAGCGCCAGCCCGACGGCCAGCGCTACCAGAGAGTGTCTTCCTGACATGGTCAGTTTCCTTTTTTTATTTGCAGATTATGTTATTGGCGCCCCGCGCAAGGCGGGCCGCAGCACCTTGTTACCTGTCGAACTCGGCCAGCGGCCAAGATCGCGCCTACTCTGCCCCCTTAAAGGCGGAGCCGCTGGGAGCTGGCTAACAATGACCGCAAATTGTTGCGCGCAGGTGACGATCAATACCCGAATGGGCAGTGCCTGTCATCGGTGCGCAGGAAATCGTCGCCACCTCTGGGGGGACCATACCAAGGGGCTCGACATCGAGCAGAGTCCGGGGCTGAGCCCCCGTTTCAGAGGTGCGAGCGAGGTGGCCAGAGTGTGGTTCCAAGTGCAGCCAGATAGGCGCCACAGGCCCCATGACCCGTGAAAACAGTGAAATGGGCTCCATTGGAACGGCACTCTGTGCTCGTGTGAAGCCGATTCCGGCAATGACAGAATTAAAAAGAGAGGAGACAGGACAAACGTTTATTGCTTTTCGGTTCACGAATGGCAATAGTTCTCACTTCTTTTTTTAGGCCTTATCCCCCGAGGTTTCACAAGATGTTTCGTCACCCCCTGGCAAAGTTGCTGCTGCTTGGTCAGCTTGCCCTGATGAGCTGGATGGCGCAGGCCACCGCCCCCGTTGAAGTGGAAGATGTAATGGGCCGCAAGGTCTCCCTGAGTCTGCCCGCGAGCCGCATCGTGCTCGGTTTCTATCCCGAGGATTATCTGGCCGTGGCCGGTGAAGGCGGCGCCGATCGCCTGGTGGGCATGTCCCGTGGCTGGTTCGTCAAGTCCCGCCCCGCCATCTGGTCCCTCTATGTGGCCAGCCTGCCGCAACTGGCCAGGGTGCCTGACCTTGGCAATGTGCAGGATCAGAGCTTCTCCATCGAGAAGACCCTGGCGGTCAAACCCGATCTGGTGATCCTGGCCCAGTGGCAATACGAGGCCCTGGCCCCGGATCTGCCGCGCCTCGAGCAGGCGGGCATCCCTGTGGTGGTGGTGGACTACAACGCCCAGACCCTGGCCCGCCACATGGCGAGCACCCTGCTGCTTGGCAAGGTGACCGGTCAGGAGGCCCGTGCCCAGAAGATGGCCGACGAATACAAGGCCAAGATTGAGACCATCACCTCCCGGGTTGCCCAGGCGAAGCGCCAAGCGCCCCGGGTCTATATCGAACTGGGTGACAAGGGCCCGGCCGAGTACAGCTACACCTATGGCAAGGACATGTGGGGCGCCATGGCCCTGCTGGCGGGCGGTGACAACGTCGCGGCCCCCTTCGTCGAGCGCTGGGGCCCCATACACCCTGAGCAACTGCTGGCGAGCAAACCCGAGGTCATCCTGATGGCGGGCTACGAGAGCGTGAGCAGCGCAGAAGCGATGCAGGTCGGTCAGGACGTCTCGGCCGAGACGGTGCGCCAGCGTCTGCAGGGCTTTGCCGCCCGTCCGGGCTGGAGCGAGTTGCCCGCGGTGCAGCAGGGTCGCCTCTATGCGGTCTATCACGGCGCCACCCGCAGCATCATGGATGCCGCCCTCATCGAGTTCATGGCCAAGGCCCTCTACCCGGATCTGTTCCAGGATCTCGATCCCCTGGCCACCTATCAGGGCTTCTACCACAGCTATCTGCCCATTCGTCCCCAGGGCACCTTTATGCTGGGTATCAAGTCGGGTGAAGCCAACTAAATCCGGTCGTTCGGGCTCTGCCACCTCGGCTGAGCCCTCTTCGTCATCCCTCTTCAACCCTTGCGGGCGCTCCTTGAAAATGCCCGTTTCAGGATGGTTATCATGAATGATTTGGCTGCCCTCCAGCAGACCCTCACCCGCCAGCGACAACGGGAGCGCCGTCGCTGGCACTGGCTGGCGCTGCTCAGCCTGGTGCTGTGCATTACCCTGGTGCTCGACATCGCCACCGGCCCCTCCCTGCTACCCCTTGGCGAAGTGGTCGATGCCCTGCTCTCCCCCGCCCAAGCGGACTCCATGACCCGCACCATAGTCCATGACATGCGCCTGCCCATCGCCCTGATGGCCCTGGTGGTCGGCGCGTCGCTGGGCCTTGGCGGCGTCCAGATGCAGACCCTGCTGGACAACCCTCTCGCCAGCCCCTTCACCCTGGGGCTCGCGGCCGCGGCCGGGCTTGGCGCCGCACTGGCGCTCTATACCGGCGGTCTCGGGCTGCCTCCCCTGATCGCCATTCCGGCCGGTGCCTTCATCCTGTGCATGTTTGCCGCCAGCCTCTTGTTTGGTCTGGCCATGATGCGCAACATCAGTAGCCAGACCCTGATCCTGGCGGGCATAGCCCTGCTGTTCCTGTTCCAGTCCCTGCTCTCCCTGCTGCAGTTCCTCTCCTCCCCCGAGCTCAACCAGCAGATCATGTTCTGGCTGTTTGGCAGCCTGATGCGTACCACCTGGGACTCCCTGATCATCACGGCCGCCGTCACCCTGATCTGCACCCTGCTCATCTACCGTGACGCCTGGGCCCTCACCAGCCTGCGTCTGGGGGAAGCCCGCGCCCGGAGCCTGGGGGTCAACGTGGACAGGCTGCGCATGAAGACCCTGATCCTGGTCGCCCTGCTCACCGCCACCGCCACCAGCTTCGTCGGCATCATCGGCTTCGTCGGCCTGGTGGCCCCCCACATAGCCCGCATGCTGGTGGGGGAAGATCAGCGCTTCCTGATCCCGCTCTCGGCCCTGTGCGGCGCCTGCATGCTGTCGGCGGCCTCGGTGCTCTCCAAGTCCATCATTCCGGGGGCCCTCTTTCCCATCGGCATCGTCACTGCGCTCATTGGCGTGCCCTTCTTCATCTGGCTGATCCTCGGCAGGGGGCGTAAACGTGCTTGAGATATCCCGACTCTCCCTCTCCCTCGGCCAGCAGACCCTGCTGCGGGAGCTCGACCTCACCCTGCACCCGGGTCAGGTCCATGTGATCATCGGCCCGAACGGGACCGGCAAGACCTCACTGCTGCGCACCCTGTTCGGTGAGCTGACCCCGGCCGCTGGCGACATCCGCCTGGGGGGTCAGAGTGCCCGCCAGATGACACAGGCCAAATGGCGCCAGCAGTTTGGCTACATGCCCCAGAACATCCAGCTGGAACTGGATCTCAGCGTCATCGAAGTGGTGGTGCTGGGGCGCCTCGACAGCCTCTCCATGCGCCTGGCGGACGAGGACATACTGGCGGCCGGTCGCGCCCTGCAGGCCCTTGGCATCGCCCATCTGGCGGATCGCCCCCTCTACTCCTTGAGCGGCGGCCAGCGGCAGATGGTGCTCTTTGCCCAGGTGCTGCTGCGCGATCCCCGCATCATGATGCTGGACGAGCCGGTCAGCGCCCTGGACCTGCATCACCAGATGCAACTGATGGAGCACCTCTGTGAGCAGACCCGGGAGCAGCAGTGGATCACCCTGGTGGTGCTGCACGATCTCAACCTGGCGGCCCAGTTTGCCGATCAGCTGATCGTGCTGGCGGGGGGCGATCTGCAAGCCTTCGGCCCCCCCGCCCGGGTGCTCGACGCCGATCTCATCGAGCGCCTCTATCAGGTGCCGGTGCAGATAAGCCACGATCAGAGCGGCATCCCCTTCCTTCGTACCCTGCGAAGACAATGATGACGAAACTTCCCATGACAGCGCCTGCGGTATGGCCCGCAACCGGCCCCCGGGTGCGCGCAAGATGAACGGCGCCTCCTACTGGCGGGACTGGCAGGGCATGAGCCCGGCCGCCCGCCTGCTCATCATCAATGGCCTGGCGTTCAATCTCGGCTTCTACATGATGCTGCCCTTCCTCGCCCAGCACATGGGTAGCGGACTTGGCCTCGCCGGCTGGGCCTGCGGCCTGGTCATGGGGATGCGGGTCTTCAGCCAGCAGGGGCTTTTCCTCTTGGGGGGGACCCTTGGGGATCGCATCGGCTATCACCCCGCCATCGTCTGGGGTTGCCTGGTGCGCTCGGTCGGTTTCCTGCTGCTGGGCTGGGCCGAGTCCCTGCCCATACTGCTGCTGGCGGCGATCCTGACCGGTTTTGCCGGGGCCCTCTTCACTCCCTGCGCCCAGGCCTATCTCGCCAGCGAATGCAGCGCGCCCGATCAGCGTCAGCGCGCCTTCGCCCTGCACAATCTCGCCAGCCAGGCGGGCATGCTGCTCGGCCCCTTGGTCGGCCTGGCCCTGACCCAGCAGAGCTATGCCCTGACGGGCTTGTTGGCGGCTAGCCTGTTCGCCCTGCTCGGGGTGCTGCAGTATCGGGTGCTGCCCAAGCGCCCGGCGGTCAACCAGAGCCCGCGCGGCGCCATCTTGCGCCAATGGCGTGAGATCCTGCGCCAGCGCCCCTTTATGCTGTTCACCCTGCTCGCGGGCAGCTACCAGATCCTGTTCCACCAGCTCTATCTCGCCCTGCCCGCCCATATCCAGAGCCTGCCGGACGCCACCCAGCTGCTCGGCGGCGTCTTCACCCTCTCGGCGGTGATCGGCGTCCTGCTCCAGCTGCCGGCGTCCCGTCTGGTGGAGCAGCGCCTGGGGGTGCCGCTCGCCATGGGGCTGGGGATCGGGGTGATGGGGATGAGCTACCTGGCCCTGCCGCTGCTCTCCCCCTGGCCGACGGCGGGGGTCCTGGCGCAGGTGGCCTTGCTCTCGCTCGGCTCCATCCTCTGCTTCCCGCTCTTTGCCGCCCTGCTGCCCCGCTACGCCCCCCCTGAGCAACTCGCCAGCTACTACGGCTTCTATGCCAGCGCCGGGGGCTGCATGGCGCTCTTTGGCAACCTGCTGATAGGTGTCATGCTGGGGGATGCAGGCAGCCGCCCCGCCACCGCCATCTGGCTGCTGCTGGCCCTCGTCGGCCTGCTGGCCGGGATAGGCCTCTATACCCAGCAGCGCAGAAGCGGCCACAAGCAGGCAGCCATCAATAAATAAACAGGGCGGCCAAGGCCGCCCTGTTTTTATCCCATATTTCCACTCCGGCATTACTTCAAACTAATTACCCACTAATGAATAGAGCTATGCGCTGTTATTGATAGCTATCTATCTAGGCATGTGTCTAACTCCTGTACCTGAGCCTCCTGCCCTGGGACCAGTTTTAGAGGGATTGAGGTAAAAATGGACGTTTCCTATGCGATTAGAATACGACCAATCATAAAGAAATAGACGAAGGGATAAATTTATGATGGATTATTGACAGACACCACAGAAAAGTAGCCTTTTGTCAATTATGCTTTGCGTCTCTACCCCTCGGCCTGTTGCTAGAATTATTTGGAGAAAAGTATGTCAGCTCTGATACCAAAACCTCCTGCTCCTACGCTACCAGCCCTCCCTGAAACAGTATTACCAGCAATAACAGCATTAACTAATTCCCTTGGTATACCTCGGACCGTTCTTGCTAGCGATGAGGAAATTGAGTACGCATGGCGCGATTTACCAAGAGAACTCAGGGAAATTCCAGTACCATTAAGGGGGGAACTAGTTGCAAGAATGTGTGTAGCAGTGAGTACCGGTCTATTCGATGGCGCAATGAACTATATTTGGAATGCAGCAATTATTCAGTTGCGTACAAAAATACGTAATTTTGGCCTTCCTATTGTTGCTCAAATTCTTCAAGTAGACTTTGAGGATAAGCATCTCCTTGAACTACAAGACAGTCGTCTTCTTGAATTATGTTTAAAGCTAAATCTTGTAGATGAAGACGGATATTTTTTCTTAGATCAATGCAGGGATGTAAGGAATAATTTTTCTGCTGCACATCCAACAATTGGGAAAGTTAATGATAGAGAGTTCACAACATTTCTAAACCGATGTGTAAGATATGCTCTCGCGGATGCTTCATCTCCTAGAGGAGTTGATATTGGGGCATTCATAACTGCAGTAAAAGGGCCTCGTTTTAATGCCAATCAATGCGGTGTATGGGTTCAGAGGCTCAATGAAACACACGATGCACAACGCCAAATGCTCGTTGGGATGGTTCATGGTATCTATTGCGATCCCAATACATCTGAACCTGCTCGCCTTAATTCACTAGATGTCTGCAACGCACTCAAAGCAGGGTTTACTGCATCTCTACGTTCGGATTTAGTCAATAAACACAGTGAATATGCAGCAAAAGGAGATGAGCCTAGGCATACAGCGTCTCTACAGTTTTTTGAAAAAATTGGCTCACTAATTCTGCTTAACGAATCTGAACAACATGTCATTTTTTCTCGTGCAACTGAGCGTCTTTGGAATGTTCATAATGGGATGAACAATTTCTACAACGAACCTCCATTTGCGGAGCGATTACTTGAGCTATCCCAGCAAGGGGCAGTACCTGAAACAGTACAAGAGCAATTTGTGCAAACTGTTGTTTGCTGCAATATAGGAAATGGTTATGGAGTATCATGGGCAGCTGTAGTTAGCTATGAACAAATAATCAAGTCATTTTCGCCCCGTGAAATTGCCACAATGATAAGGTTGGCAGCGACACCAGAATCTACACTGGGCCGTAGGATCGCACATATACCATCCTGCAGACAAAGATTTAAACAAAACTTGACTCTTATTGATCCTGCCAGTGTGCCAAATGGTGTCCGAACTGATTACGACAGATTTTTACGATAAAGATACTAAGTATCTTGTTCATTAGAATCGGCGGGCTACCCCGCCGTTCTTCTATCAACCCCTTTCACTATCTCTGGTCAATTTTACATAGAATAGAAGAATACCATCCCGCCATATAGGGCCAGCAATCCAATAGACCAATAGACCAATAGACCAATAGACCAATAGACCAATAGACCAATAGACCAATAGACCAATAGACCAATAGACCAATAGACCAATAGAATTTCCCCACCTTCTTTTTCAATCGTCAACTCCCCAGATGCAAGGCCAGCCAGACCGCCAGGGGGATCACCACCACGGAGAGCGCATTGCCGCCGAGCACTATGCTGGCCACCTTGTCGGGCTGGCACTGGTACTGCTCACAAAGCATGTAATTGAGCACCGCCGGGGGCAGCGCCACCGAGAGCATCAGCAGCGGTATCCAGGCAGGCTCCAGGGGCAGCAACCAGACGGCGATGCCAAGGGAGATCCCCCCCGCCAGCAGATAGAGCAGGTTGCATTTGAGCGCCAGCCCCAGGTGGCCCAGCTCCCCCTCCATCAGCCTAACCCCCAAGGCAAACAGCATCAGGGGCACCGCTATCTGGCCGAGCAGGGAGGCGCTGGTCACCAGGTAGTCCGGCAGCGGGATCTGCAGGTTGGCCACCAGCAGCCCGGCGAAGGCGGCCCAGAGCACGGGGCTTTTCAGCCAGCCCCAGCGGGAGCTGCTCGCGGAGAGGATAAACATGCCCACCGAGAAGTGGAGCAGGTTGGAGAGCACGAAGAGGATGACGATGGCGCCGAGCTGCTGCTCGCCAAAGGCCAGCACCATCAGCGGGATGCCGAGGTTGCCGGTGTTGCGAAACATGGCGGGCAAGATCAGCGCCGCTCTCTCTATCCCCTTGAGTTTGAGCAGTGAGAGCAGCAAGCCCGGCAGCAGGATCACCAGGGCCCCGGCCGCGATCAGCGGCAGATGGGCCGCCAGATCCAGGGGGTACTTCACCAGCGCCGAGAAGACCAGCGCCGGGGAGAAGAGCTCTATGTTGGCCCGGTTGATATAACCGAGTTCGGCTCCCCCGCGCAGCCGCCCGTAGAGGGCGCCAAGGCCCGCCACCGCAAACACCGGGATGACGATATCGAGCAGGGCACTGAGCATGGGGAGTCCGTCTTAGAGTTCGCGGGCGGGGCGTCCCATCAGCACCACGGGATCCAGGGTGACCTCCAGGGTGCCGTTGCTGACCCAGAGCTGGCCGTCCGAGATGGTGCAGGTGAGCTGCATGGTGCGCTCCACCATGGCGGTCAGGGGCAGGGTCTGGCTGTCGGATAGCTCGATCACGGTGAGGTTGTCGTGCAGGCCGAGCTTGCCCTGGTTCTGCTTCCACCAGACGCTGGTGCCGCGGCCACCGTAGAGATAGAGCACCACCTGACGGGAGCGGTTGCACGCCTTCTTGAGGCGCTTCTCGTCGGGCTGGCCGAGTTCAATCCAGAGCTCGATCTCGTCGGAGTAGTTCTTGCGCCAGAGCTCGGGCTCGTCGTCCGCCGAGAGTCCCTTGGTGAACTCCAGCCGCTCGGCGGCATGCCAGGCAAAGGCCGCCAGCCGGATCATCATCCGCTCGTCGGTCTCGGAGGGGTGACGGGCCAGGGTGAGGGAGAAGTCCTGATAGAGATTGCGGTCCATGTCAGACAAGCTGATCTGGGCCTTGAAGATGGTTGCCTTGAGCGCCATAGAAATCGTGAACACCTGATAAAAGAGAAAAGGGCGGACATGCCGGGCGCCAGTGTAATCAAAATGGCCGCCGGGTTCGACCATATTGACCACAGTTTCCCCACTTGGGCCTGGATAAGTGCTTTAAAAGACACATAAAACAAATGCCAGTCCGAGGACTGGCATTTGGCAGCATCAACGAGAGTGACTCACTTCTCGGCGGACTTGACCCCGAAGGCATTGAGCAGCAGGCAGCAGGTCACTGCCACGGCCACGAAGCCGCTCAGGAAGATAAAGGGCATGGCCCCGTATCCCAATATGTTCCAGATGGTTTGTTCAAGCAGACTCATAGTGTGTCCTTCATCCAGTGAAATGGGTGTCCCTTTCGTGACGGAGTAGTCCCCGTTCCTGATAAGGCTATTTGACCTCAACCGGCGCCTGAGTCCTATGCCACCAAAGTAATAAATGGGGCACCAGTTTGCGCCAGATCAATGATTTGGCCCCTGATGTGTCGCTTTTTTACCCATGGGGCGAGCGTTCTCCCCTTCCCAGCCCCCGATCAGGCAATAAAAAGCGAGGCGACCCCGGGGTCGCCTCGCGTGCTTTCTAGGCTGCTCGCCGCTGATCAGTAGAAGCGCGGCTCAGTAGAAGCGCTGCTGCTCCGCCGCCATCGCCTTGAGGCGTGCGCAGGGGGCGAACCTATCGCCGTGACGCTTCTGGTAGAACTCGAGGCGCCCCACCAGGTGATCGATACCGAGGCTGTCCATGTAGCGGAAGGGACCGCCCAGGAAAGGCGGGAAGCCGATGCCGAAGATGGCGCCGATGTCGCCGTCACGGGGCGAGGCCACCACGCCGCTGTCGAGTGCCATGGCCGCTTCGTTGAGCATCAGCAACACGCAGCGCTCGGCGATCTCCTGGCGAGCCAGCTTGGGGGACGGCTTGACCCCGAGCACGGCGTAGACGCTCTCGTCCACCGTCTTCTTGCCCTCCTTGCCGGTGAGGCGGTTGCGCGGCGCCGCCTTGCCGTAGAGGTAGAAGCCCTTGCCATTCTTGCGCCCCTTGCGATCGTCTTGCAGCAGCTTGTCAAAGGCCTTGGGGGCCTGGAACTGCTCGCCGCCGAGCTCTTTCTCGAGGATGGGGGAGATCTTGGCCCCCACGTCGATACCGACCTCATCGAGCAAGGTGATGGGACCGACCGGGAAGCCGAAGTCCAGCAGGGCGCCGTCCAGCACCTCCACCGGCTCCCCTTCCAGCACCAGGCGCGCCGCCTCGTTCATGTAGGGGGCCAGGATGCGATTGACGTAGAAGCCCGCCTCGTCTTTCACCACGATAGGCGTCTTGCCCTGGGCACGGGCGAAGGCCAGGGTGGTGGCCACCGTCTCGGGGCTGGTGCCCGCGTGGGGGATGATCTCGGCCAGCGGCATCTTGTCCACCGGGCTGAAGTAGTGCAGCCCCACCACCCGCTCCGGATGGGCGGCATTGGCCGCTATCTGGTGAATGGGCAGGGAGGAGGTGTTGGAGGCAAAGACGGTGTGTTCACCGCACTCGCGCTCCACGTCCGCCACCATCTGGTGCTTGAGGGCGAGATCTTCAAATACCGCCTCCACCACCATGTCCACCCGATGGAAACCGGCGTAATCCAGGGTGCCGGTGAGCAGGCTCATCTGCTTCTCCAGCTCGCTGCGCAGCAGTTGGCGGCGCTTGAGCTTCCTGGCCAGCAGGTCATAGCTGTAACGCATGGCGTTGCCGATGCCGGCGCTCGCCACATCCTTGATCCGCACCGGCACTCCGGCCTTGGTGGCGGTGACGAAGGCGATGCCGCCCCCCATCAGGCCCCCGCCCAGCACGGCGGCATGGGCCACCTTGCGTGGCTCGGCCCCCTGATAGGTGACCTCTTTTTTCATCTCTGTGGTGGCGAAGAAGATAGAGCGCAGGGCGGCGGATTCCGCCGTCATCACCAGCTCGCCGAAGTGGCGGGACTCGGCGGCAAGGCCGGCCTGCATCCCCTCCTCCACGCCGATGCGCACCACCTCGAGGATCCGCTCAGGGGCAGGGTAGTTGCCGCGGGTCTTGGCCTTGACCCCCTTGCGGGCCTGATCGAACAGCACCTTGCGACCCAGGGCATTGGTCTCCAGCACCTTGCCCTGCAGATCCCGCTTCAGCTGATGGCGGGGCTTGCCCTTCTTGGCAAGCTTGATGGCGGCCTCCAGCAGGATGGAAGGCGGCACCACATCGTCCACCAGCCCCAATTTTTTGGCCTGCTTGGCCCGCACCTGCTTGCCGGTCAGCATCAGATCCAGCGCCTTGGCCACCCCGATGAGGCGCGGCAGCCGCTGGGTACCGCCGGAGCCCGGCAGCAGGCCGAGCTGTACTTCCGGCAGGCCCAGCACCGTTTTGCCGTGTTCGGTCACCACCCGGCCATGGCAGGCGAGCGCCAGCTCCAGCCCGCCACCCAGGCAGGGGCCGTGAATGGCGGCGATCACCGGGATGGTCAGCGCCTCGATCTCGGCGAAGACCACCTGCCCGGCCCGCGACAGCGCTTCGGCATCCTGGGCGCTGGTGCAGGCCGCCAGCATGCTGATGTCGGCCCCGGCGATGAAGGAGTCCTTCTTGCCGGAGACGATCACCAGGCCGATCAGATCGCGGTTCGCCTTTACCTCGGCCAGCACGGCGCGGATCTCGTCTGCGAAGGCGGCCTTCAGGGTGTTCATGCTCTCACCGGGCACATCCATGCACAGGATGCCGATGCCGTCTTTGCGAATATCCAGTGAAAAAGTCTTAGCGCTCATCATTCAACCTCCAGCACCATGGCCACACCCAGCCCACCCGCCGCACAGGCGGTGTTGAGCCCCAGTCCCCCACCCCGACGCCGCAGCTCGTGCAGGGTCTGGGTGATCATGCGCGCACCGGTTGCGGCAAAGGGGTGGCCATAGGCCAAAGAGCCGCCGAGGACGTTGAACTTGTCCATGTCCACCTCGCCGATGGCCTGATCCCGGCCCAATTTGTCGCGGGCAAATTCGGCACTTGCAAACATCTTGAGGTTGGCCAGGGTCTGGGCGGCAAAGGCTTCGTGCATGTCGATGAGGGTCAGATCGGCCAGCGTGATGCCGGCGCGGTCCAGCGCCAGCGGCGTGGCATAGGAGGGACCCATCAGCATGTCCTGCCAGACGTCGATGGCGGAAAACGCGAAGCTGCGGATGTAACCCAGCGGCTCCAACCCCAACTCCTTCGCCCGCCCTTCGCGCATCAGCAGCACGGCGGCGGCGCCGTCGGTGAGCGGGGTGGCGTTGGCAGCGGTGACCGAACCATGCAGCCGGTCAAACACCGGCTTGAGCTTGGCGTAGCTCGCCAGATCCGAGCTTTCGCGGATATTGTTGTCCCGCTCCAGCGGCGACTTGTAGGGGGGCACGTGGGCGGTGAACACCTCACCACTGAGCTTGCCCTCGGCCCAGGCTTGCGCCGCCAGCGTATGGGAGCGGTGGGCCAGGGCATCTTGCGCCTCGCGGCTGATCTGGTGGCTCTTGGCCATCTGCTCGGCGGTCTGCCCCATGGAGAGACCGGTGGAGTACTCGGCCACCGCGGGCGGCACCGGCATCAAGTCTTTCAAGCGCAGACGACGCAGAATATTGAAACGCTGCTGCAGATTACGCGCCTTGTTGAGATCCACCAGGGCGCGGGCCAGGGTCTTGCTCACCCCGATGGGGAGCACGGAGGAGGAGTCGGCGCCGCCGGCGATGGCGATGTCGACCGTGCCGGCCATGATGGATTCGGTGACGTTGGCCACCGCCTGGAAACTGGTGGCGCAGGCGCGCGACACGCTATAGGCATCTGTGCTGACGCTCATGCCGGTGCCGAGCACTATCTCCCGGGCGATGTTGGGCGCTTCCGGCATCTGGACCACCTGGCCGAACACCAGCTGGTCGATAAGCTTGGGATCGAGATCGGTGCGGGCGAGCATCTCGCTCACCACCAGTTTGCCGAGATCCACCGCAGGCACGCCGTGGAAGGCGGTGGCCTGCTTGGCAAAGGGGGTTCGCAGACCCGCCACGACGGCAATCCGTTCGCCCTGGCGAGTCGTCAGTTTCAATGGCTGTTTCATCCTGGCTCCTTGGTTAAACGAGAAGATTAAAAGGAAGAGGTCTGACCTCATTGCGCCACATCTTAACAATCCACTCACAACTTTCATACAGCTGATTGAAACTAAATTGCCGCCATCTTGCCACCCTCCCTCGCCCTTGGGGGCCAACTGGAGTATAAAAAGATCAACTTCTATGAAAACAACGGGTTCATTACATGGCAGCGGCCGAATTCAGAGCGCTTGGGGACTATCTTGGCAGTCAAATTCTGGGACAGGGCTCCCTCATCGAGGGGCTGCTGATCGCCTTGCTATGTGAAGGACATGTGTTGATCGAGGGCGCCCCCGGCCTTGCCAAGACCCGGGCAGTCAAGGCGCTGGCCGGCGCCGTCGAGGGGCGCTTCGCCCGCATCCAGTTCACCCCCGACCTGCTTCCCGCCGATCTCACCGGCAGCGAGGTGTTTCACCCGCAAGATGCCAGCTTCGTGTTCCAGCCCGGCCCCCTGTTCAACCACCTGGTGCTGGCGGACGAGATCAACCGGGCCCCGGCCAAGGTGCAGTCCGCCCTGCTGGAGGCCATGGCCGAGCACCAGATCACCGTGGGCAAGAAGAGCTGGCGCCTGCCGCCGCTCTTTATGGTGGCGGCGACCCAGAACCCCATAGAGCAGGAGGGCACCTATCCCCTGCCGGAGGCCCAGCTCGATCGCTTCCTGCTCAAACTCATGGTGGATTACCCCAGCCCCGCCATGGAGCTCGCCATCTTGCAGCTCAACGCCGGGGGCGAGGCGCTGCCGCCGCCCCCCGTGACCCTGAGCCAGGCCGCCTTGCTCTCGGCCCGCAGCGCGGTGCAGGCCGTGCAGATGCAGAGCCGGCTCGAGCACTATCTGGTGCAGCTGATCTGTGCCACCCGCCCCGGCAGCGGCCTCTGCCCCGAGCTCGAACCCCTCATTGCGGTAGGCGCCAGCCCAAGGGCCAGCATAGGCCTGGCCCGCGCCGCCCGCGCCCGGGCTTGGCTTGCAGGGCGCGACTTCGTGCTGCCGGAAGACATCCAGCAGCTGGCCCCGGCCATCTTGCGCCACCGCCTCATCCCCAGCTATCAGGCCCTGGCGGACAATCTCGACAACGATACCCTGATCGCCCGCTTGCTGGATCTTATCCCATGCCCCTGACAGCGCGCCGTTCATCGCCACCGCTTAATCCCCAGCTATCAGGCCCTGGCGGACAACCTCGACAACGACACCCTGATCGCCCGCTTGCTGGATCTCATTCCATGTCCCTGACTGCGCGCCAGCCCTGTGCCATGCCCCTGATGATCGGCCCCCATGACCAGATCCGCTGATCCCCGCGCCCATCCCGACATCGCCCTGTCCCTGGCCCAGTTGCTGGCCATCCGGCTCTGGGCGAGGCAGGGTCAGCGGGCGCGCATTCACCTGGCCCGTCAAGGGCGGCTCGGGCGACAGCCGGGCCTGAATTTTCGTGAGCTGCGCCTCTATCAGGCCGGGGACGAGGTGCGCCACATCGACTGGCGGGTCACCGCCCGCCTCGGCCGCCCTCACACCCGGCTGTATGCCGAGGAGCAGGAGCAGGCTCACTGGCTGCTGCTGGACCTCTCCCCCGCCATGTATTTCGGCTCTGGCTCCCAGCTCAAGGCCCGCCTCGGCTGCGAGCTTGCCGCCGCCTTGCTGTGGCAGGGGGAGAAGCAGGCAAACACCCTGGTCTGCCACGGGGTGGAGACCCGCAGCGAGTCTCAGCGTGACTCCCTGATCCCCCTGCTGGAGGCACTCTGTCACCACTATGAGGCGGGGCTGGATCGCGCTCCCCTGCCTCACTCCCTGGCCCAGACCCTGGCGCGCCTCAGCCTGCCCCATGGCGCCAGACTGACAGTGATCAGCCACCATCAGCCCCTTGATCAGGGGCTCAGCCAGCAGTTGCAACGCCTCGGCCAGCGCCACGACATCCACTATTGGCAGATCCGGGATCCCCTGGAGGCGGCCCTGCCCGAGCAGGGGCAACTGGCGGTGCAATCGGGCAAGCGCAGCGGCTGGCTCGATGCCGGTCAGACCCTCTTTCGCTGGCGCTACCAGGAAGCGGCAAGGCAGCAGGCCGATGCCTGCCAGCAGCAGCTGTTGCCCCTGGTACAGCGCCTCTACCGCCTCGACAACGGTTTGCCCCTGCAACGCCAGTGGCAGGAGGCTGGATGCCGTCTGTTCTGAGCGCAGCCCAAAGCGCCCCCCTCCAGCACCCGCCTGGGGAGATCTCCTCGCTGACGCGGCTTCAGGAGATCCAGGGGCAGCTTCGCGACATCCATCCGGGTCCTCCTCTGGAGAGCGCTAGCGATCCCCGTCTGCTGGCCTGGGGCTGGCTGCTGATCGCCGTGCTCGCCGCCTTGCTGATCGGGGCCACCATAAACACCCTGTGGCGTCAGCGCCGCTGGGCACGCCAGATAGACTGGCAGGCCGCCGATCTGGTGCCTGGCCTGCACGCCGCCCTGAGAGAGGCGGCCATCGCCCGCTGGCCAGAGGCGCGTTCCCTGCAAGGGGAGGAGTGGCTCGCCTGGCTCGACCGCCAGGGAGGCTGCCATTTTGGCGAGTTCGCCCGCCAGTGGCCGGGCTGGCTCTATGGCTCAGCCACGCCGGACACAGCGCAGCGGGCACGGCTGCGCCTTGCCTACCTCAACTGGGGGCGCCGCTGCGTCAGTGCACCACGCTGGATGGCGCGCCCTGTGTTGTGGCGCCGCCCCCGCAGAGGAGGGGCCAGATGATCCTCGCCTGGCCCTGGTTTGCCCTCGCCCTGGCATTGCCGCTGCTGGTGCGCTTCGGCCTGCCCCCGCTCTCTCGCACCGGCCGCGCCAGGCTGATCCATGCCGGCTTCCCCCTGCTGCTGCCCCAGGCCGGGCAACCCCTGTGGCGCATGGCCCTGTGCTGGTGTGCCCTGGTGCTGGCCCTGTGCCGCCCCCAGTGGCAGGAGCCCCCCCTCATCCACTACCAGGCCAGCCGGGATCTCATCCTGGCGGTGGATCTCTCCGACAGCATGCACACCCAGGACATGCTGGATGAGGGGGAGCAGCGCGATCGCCTCTCTGCGGTGCGCCAGCAGATAACGCAGCTCATCGGAGAGCGACCCGGCGATCGCATCGCCCTCATCGTCTTTGCGGATCACGCCTACCTGCTCTCCCCCCTGACCCAGGAGACCCGGGCCCTGCTGGCACTGACCCGCGAGCTCGATTTCGATCTGGTGGGGCGCACCACGGCGCTCGGCGAGGCCATACTGCTGGCCCGCCAGCACGCCGACCCCGCCCGTCCCACCGCCCTGCTGCTGGTGACGGACGGACGCAACACCGCGGGCAACGCAGAGCCCCTGACCGAAGCCAGGCGGGCCGCCGCCGCAGGCATCCGCCTCTATACCCTGGGGGTGGGGGCCGATCCCGACACCTTTGCCTCCCCCCTGGGAGGGGCAGATCCCAGCGCCGAGCTGGATGAACCCTTGTTGCAGCAACTGGCCGAGCTGGGCCATGGCCGCTATTTTCGCGCCCGCAGCCAGGCCGATCTCTCGGCCATCAATCAGGCCATAGACACTTTGGAGCCGGCCGCCCGCCCGCAGACCCTCTATCGTCCTCACCATGAGCTCTACCCCTGGCCCCTGGCGCTGGCCTGGCTGCTGCTGGTGTGGCCGGCCCGACTGCGCTGGCCGGGGCGGCGAACGGACAGAGAACCGCCGGAGCCGCCCCATGAATAAGTGGCTTGAAGGGGCGTCATCATGGAGCTGATGCTGCTGCGCCCGCTCTGGCTGCTGGCCCTGCTGCCCTGGCTGTGGCAGGGGTGGCGCCGTCGTCGGCAGCGCCCCTTGCTGGCCCCCGCCATGCAGGCCTATCTGTTGCCGACCCGGGGCCGGGCCATCCCCTGGCTCTGGCTGGCCACCCTGCCGGTGATCCTGGCACTCGCGGGTCCAGCCCTGCGCCAGCAGAGCCAGACCGTCAGCAGCCCGGCTCTGGATCTCTGGTTGCTGGATCTCTCAAGCTCCATGCAGGCCAAGGATCTACCCCCGGATCGGGCGACCCGGGTGCGCCTGCTGCTTCAGGACATGCTGGCCGAGGCGGCGGCCCGGCAGGCGCCCCATCCCCTCGGACTCATCCTGTTTGCCGGGGATGCCTACCTCGCCATGCCCCCTACCCGGGATCATCAGGCCATCTCGCTGCTGCTGCCGGACTTGCGCCCGGCCATCATGCCGCTTCAGGGCAGCGCACCGGAGCGGGCCGTGGCACTTGCCCTGGCGCAGATCCCCCCGGGCCAGCAGGCGCGCCTGCTGCTCATCACCGACGGCTTATCGGAGAGCCAGATGGCGCGCATCGCCGATCTCTGGCCCTGTCTGGATACCCTCTTCTGCCCGCAGTCACCGCCCCCCCGACTCGACATCCTGCTGGCCAATGCCGGCGAGAGCGCTGCGCTGCCCCCGCCCCCCGCCGAGGGATGGCGACTCGGCAGCGCCCTGGGGCAGACTCTGCCGGCACCGGACGGCGCCGCCATGGGGGATCTCGCGGCCAGCACAGGGGGAAGGCTGCAATGGCTGCAGGCCGGGCTCCCCTCCTTTGCCCCCCTGCCCATGAGCCAGACCCAGACCGGGACCCAGTCCCTCGATCTCGGCCCCTGGTTGCTGCTTCCTCTGCTGCCCCTGGCGCTGCTGGCCCGCATAGGGGCCCAGTGGTTGCTGCTGCTCATGGTGGTGATCTTCCCCCCGGCCCCCCTGCAGGCGGCGTCCGCCCCCTGGTGGCCCGCCCAGGAGGCGCCGGGCTGGCACGCCTTCTCCCAGGGGCGCTATCAGGAGGCGGCCCGCGCCTTCCAGGACCCCGTCTGGCAGGGCAATGCCTGGTACAGGGCCGCTGACTATGCCAGGGCCGTCGCCGCCTATGGCCGCGCCGACACGGCCACCGCCCACTACAACAGGGGCAATGCGCTGGTCTGGCTCGGGGATCTCAAGGGGGCCGAGCTGGCCTACCTGGCCGCCCTCAAGCGGGAGCCCGGGCACCAGGATGCCCTCCATAACCTGGCGTTGCTGCGGGCCAACTCCCCACAGGCGACCCCTTCTGCCCAGGCCCCCGAGAGCGGCGAGCCCCCCGAGCCCTCTGCCGCCCCGGACAACCCCCGCCCCCCGGCGCCCCCCGTGCTCTTGCTGGAGCAGCGGCTGCGCAAGGAGGCCGAGCGCCGCCCCCTTCTCAAGGTGGAGGAGCCCTGGTGATCCCCTGGCTGCGTTCACTCATCCGGTTGATGAAGGTGCCTAGCGGCTGCTGGTTGCTCGCCATGCTGCTGGCCGCCCAGGTACAGATCGCTCCAGTGCAGGCCGCCCCCCCTCGCGCCGAGCTGCTGGCGGGGGAGAGCGATCGCGACTGGCTGCTCGTCATCGAAGCCGACGGGCAGCTCAAGGGTGACGAGCTCAGCCTGCTCCCCCTGCTGCGCCAGTTTGCGGTGGGCCGGGTCAGCATCAGCCGCGTCAATACCGAGGTGAGCAGCCTGATCCGCTGGCAGATCCCGCTTCACCTGCTGGAGACCAGTCCCCGCCAGGTGCCTCCCTTGACCCTCGGCGCCGAACAGACGCCCGCGCTGCCCATTCCGACGCCCCCCCGGACGGGCACCCTGACGCCGCAACCCGAGACGCGTGTCTCCCCCATTGAGCTGCAGGCCAGGGTGCTGCATCAGGGCCCCCTCTACCCGGGGCAACCCTTCATCTATGAGCTGAGCCTCTGGCTGCCCGCCAACATGGAGGCCCCCAACCTCAGCGAGCCCCTCGGTCAAGGCTTCACCATACGCCGCCTCGGCGACGATCGTTGGGAGTCCCCCGCCAGCCCCGGCATGCCAGGGCGCCTGATCCGCAAGTGGCTGCTCCAGGCCAGGGAGCCCGGGCTGCATCCCCTGGAGTCCCCCCGCTTCCAGGGGCGATTGCCCCAGGACCCGGACACCGCCGCGCAAAACGACGCAGGGGATCTGCTCTCCGCCAGGGCGGCCACCCTCTTCGTCAAGGTGGACAAGGCACCGGTGGAGCCGGTGGCGAGCAGCCTGGTCCTGCGCCAGCAGTTCAGTCCGTCCAGGGGAGCCAGCGTCGGGGAGCCGGTGATCCGCACCCTCACCCTGGTGATGGAGGGAGGAGATGGCAACCGCCTGCCACAGATCCCGGCCCCGGCATTGCCACAGGGTCTTTCGATGAAACCGGACGGCGAGCAGCAGCAGGAGCGTTTCGTGGCCAAGGGGGCGCTGCGCTTCGAACGCCAGTGGCGCCAGGCCCTGACCGCACAAGCCCCAGGCAGCTATACCCTGCCCGCCGTGACCCTCGCCTGGTTCAACACCAGTACCGGGCGCATCGAGCAGGCCCGCCTGCCGGCGCAGACACTGCACATCGAGGGCGACGCCGCCCCTTCAGATCCCGCCAGGGCGCCCGGCACAGAGAGCCTCCTCTGGGTGCTGTGGGCGCTGCTGCTGCGCGCCCTGTGCCAAGGCGGGCCGCGCTGGCTCGCCTTCTATCGGCTGCAACGGGCCCTGGCGGCGCGGGAGCCTGACTTGGTCAGATGGGCCTTGCTGGCCTGGGCAGCGCTGCGCCGGGGGCAGCCTTGCCAGCACCTGGCCAGCCTGCCTTGGCATGGCGATCCCGCCATGGGCGCGCGACTCGATGATCTGGACAGGGCCTGTTTCGCCGCCCCTGGCGCCGCAAGCCAGGGGGTAGACTGGCAGGGGCTGGCCCGGGCGCTGTGCGCCAGGGAGACTTTTGCGATAGCCTATGTCCTCAGAAAACTGGCGTGGGCACGTCCCTGACGCCTGCGGCAAACCACTCATGAAAAAGGAATCGCATTCATGACGTTAGGTTTTTTTAGAAAAAAAAAGGCAGGAACGGGAAAGGATCCCTCGGCCACCCCGGTCTATGGGGATATGGCAGACAAACAAACGAAATACGAGGCCCTGGTGCACGCCCTGCACGGGGACATCTACCGCTACGCCTACTGGCTGTGCCGGGATCCCCAAGTCGCCGAGGATCTGGTGCAGGAGACCTTCCTGCGAGCCTGGAAGGCGCTCGACTCCCTGGTCGATGACAAGGCAGCCAAGGCCTGGCTCATCACCATATTGCGGCGGGAAAATGCCCGGCGCTTCGAGCGCAAGCAGTTCGATCTCGTCGATCTCGACGAGCATCCCCAAAGCGATCAGGATGCGCTGCACAGCGAGCAGGAGATGGAGCACGAGTGGCTCAGGCGCCACATCGCCCGCCTGCCCGACGAGTATCAGGAGCCCCTGCTGCTGCAGGTGCTGGGGGGATTCAGCGGCGAGGAGATCGCCGCCCAGCTAGGCCTGAACAAGAACACCGTCATGACGCGGCTGTTCCGGGCTCGCAACCAGATCAAAGAGGCCATGGAGGCTGCGCAGCAACAGAGAGGTCACACCAATGGATGAGCTTGAATTTCGCCGCCGGGCCATCACCCATCCCACGGACAGGGATCCTGCCTTCCTCGCCGCAGCAGAGGCGTCTGCCGCCAATCGCAAGCACCTGGACGAGATGAAGCAGCTCGATCGCAGCCTGCAACGGGCGATGGAGGTCGAGGTGCCCGCCGGTCTCGCCGGGCGGATCCTGCTCCGCCAGGCGATGGAAGCGGACGACGAGGTGGTGCCACTGCCCTCTGCGGCCAAAGGCAGAGGCTGGCGCCCCCTCGCCATGGCGGCCTCGGTCGCCTTCCTGCTCGGCATGAGTACCCGCTGGTTAAGCTGGCCACCGGCATCGGAGCCGCTGTCGCTGGCCCAGGTGGCCATGGCCCACGTCTATGGGGAGGAGCCCTTCATCCAGGGGGTGGATGAGAAGGTGAGCCTGCAGACCATCAACGCCAAGATGGAGAAATATGGCGCCACCCTGATGGGCATGCCGGGCATGAAGGTCACCTATGTCAATCACTGTGCCTTTTATCAGGGGCCGGCCCTGCACATGGTGCTTGAGGGCAAGATGGGCCCGGTCACCCTGTTCCTGGTGCCCAAGCATGTGCCACTCAGGATCCAGCCCGATTTTGCAGACGGTACCCTCAAGGGGGAGATACTCCCGCTCAAGGGGGCAAACATGGTGTTGATTGGAGACATGCAGGAGTCACTGGCCCCGGTTGCGAAGCAGCTTGAGTCACGCCTGCACTGGTCCATTTAACAGATCTTGACTGGGGCTGACCGGGCACCCGTCCCCTCCATACCACAGGCAGACACCGTCGTTGTCTGCCTGTTCATCTCAGAATCCCGACAACTTCCTGCTTGATACCCACCTGAAGTCACATTTTTACACTTTTTTTTGAAAGATTCAAAAGGAACTTATTGTGTGTTATTTATCCAATAATGGATAAAACAGACTATTTAAACGGCAAGTTAAAACAAATGATTAACACAATGGAAACTTTTATGTATTCTGCTGTCACTGGTCTGATTTCTTACCTCCTACCAGATCCATAGAATCACGCCAGAAGTGAATGGGAAGAAGCTGACATAACAACAGATCTTGTCGTCTATAGCGGCCAAAGAGCCCTGATCTCGACAGAAAATCTGCTTACAAAGAGAGAACACTATGACAACTGCCTTTTTCAAGAAAAGCCTGATCGCCGCGGCCGTTACCCTGGCCAGTACTCAGACCTTCGCCGCCGCGTTCCAGCTGAACGAACACTCGGCCTCTGGTCTGGGCCGCGCCTATGCCGGTGAAGCAGCCATTGCCGACAACGCGGCCGTGCTGTCCCGCAACCCGGCCGCCATGACCACCTTCGACAAGATGGCACTGTCTGTTTCCGGTACCTATATCAAGCCCGATGTGGATGTCGCGGGTGACATCTATGCCGGTCCGGCCAAGCTGGCATCGGCCAGCGAGAGCGACATCGCCCCCGATGCCTTCGTGCCGGCCACCTACTTCATCCAGCCCCTGAACGATCAGTGGGCATGGGGGATTGGCCTCTTCTCCAACTACGGCCTCGCCACCGAGTACTCCAAAACCTTCCCGGCCGGTGCCGGTGCCGGTGATACCGAGCTGTTGACCTTAAACATCAACCCCAACATCGCCTATCGCATCAACTCCAACTTCAGCGTGGGTGCGGGCATCAATGCCGTCTATGCCCAGGCCGAGCTGAACCGCTATGCCGGAGCCCTGGCACCGGGCCTGACTGCCAGAACCGGTATCGTTCACAACAGCGACACCGCCATCGCCCACCTCAAGGGTGACACCTGGGGCTTTGGCTGGAACGTCGGAACCCTGTACGAGATCAACGAGAACAACCGCCTGGCCCTGACCTACCGCTCCCAGGTAGATCTGAGCTTTGACGGCGACTTCAAGGGGCTGACCTCCGGTTACCAGACCGTCGATGGCAACCTGAAGCTGGATCTACCTGCCCAGGCCGAGTTCGCCGGTTACCACCGTCTGAACCAGCAGTTCGCGATGCACTACTCCGTCAACTGGACCGACTGGAGCGCCTTCCAGGAGCTCAAGGCCACCAGCAACTCCTGTGCCGGTGGCATCTGTCTGCAAAAAGACGAGAAGTTCAAGGACTCCACCCGCTACGCCATCGGTGGTACCTGGTACGTCAACCCGTCCTGGGAAGCCCGCATCGGCTTCGCCTACGACAAGACCGCGATCGAGCCGGAATACCGCAGCCTGAGCATTCCTGACTCCGACCGTGTCTGGTACAGCGCCGGCGCCACCTACCACATCGATCAGGACATGAGCGTCGACTTCGGTATGGCCTACCTGGATGGCAAGAAAGTGGACGTGAACGAAGGTCTGACCAGCCATACCGATCCGGTACGCTGGAAGGGTACCTCTAGCGGTACTGCTTTGCTGGCCTCCGCCCAGTTCAACATGAAATTCTGATTTCACCGTTATCAAGCAGAGCGCCTTCGGGCGCTCTTTTTTTATGCGACATCCCCATCTCGGCGCACAGCTGTAGCAAACACCTGTACTCTTTTTGTTTTTTATCAAGCTGTTAGAGTCGATTCCTCCAGCATTTAATCCCGTTTTGCCCGCTCTGCCCCCACCCCCGTTGCCTTGCTGGTCATACCATATAAAATCCCGCCCCCAACCGAATCACAGAATGAACCCTCAGTTCATCCCGAGGAAAAGCAATGCAGTCGACCATCAAACCCTCCCTTATCGCCCTGATCTTGCTGCCGGGTCAGCTCCTGGCGGCCGGTTTCCAGCTGGCGGAACAATCGGCCACCGGCATGGGCCGCGCCTTCGCCGGGGAGGCAGCCATCGCCGACAACGCCAGCGTGCTCGCCCGCAATGCGGCCGCCATGACCCGTTTCGAGCGCACCGCCTTCTCCGGCGGCGTCATCCATATCCAGCCTGACGTCAACATCGAGGGGGTGACCCGGGTCCCCACCACCCAGGGCCCGGTGACCCTGGATGCGAGCGCCAACGACATCGCGGACGGTGCCTGGGTGCCCAACGCCTATCTCATCCTGCCCCTGAATGATCAATGGTGGCTGGGGCTGGCGGCGACCTCCTACTATGGCCTCGGCGTCCAGATGCCGAACGACTACAACGCCGGCCACTTCGGCAATGTCTCGGACATCAAGACGGTGGATCTCGGCGCCTCCCTGGCTTATCGCATCAACCAGCACTGGTCGGTCGGCGCTGGGCTCTCCGCCATTCAGGGCGAAGGGGAAGTGGGCGGCACCTTCCCCTCCAACAACAAGATTGCCAAGCACCTCAAGGGGGATGGCTGGGCCCTTGGCTGGCATCTCGGCACCCTGCTGGAGCTGTCGCCAGCCACCCGCCTCGGCCTCTCCTATCGCCATGACGTCAACCTGACCCTCTCCGGGGATGCCGTCGGCACCGATCTGCTGGGCCGCACCTTCACCGACACCGGCACCCTGGATCTGCCCCTGCCCGCCACCGCGGAGCTGGCCCTGTTCCATCAGCTGACCCCGGCCCTGGCGATCCATTCCAGCATCAACTGGACCAACTGGAGCAAGTTCGTCCAGCTCGAGTCCGAGCTCGATCACCATGGCACCATGCACATCAAGGACGAGCACTGGGAAGACAGCTGGCGCTACGCCCTCGGCCTGACCTATCGCCTGGATCCGAAGTGGCAGCTTCGCTCCGGTCTGGCCTATGATCGCAGCCCTGTCCCCGCCGATCGCCGTACCATCTCCATCCCGGACTCGGATCGGGTCTGGTACAGCGCCGGGGTGGGTTACCAGATAGACAGCAACCTGTCGCTGGATCTGGGGCTGACCCTGATCGATGGCAAGAAGGTCGAGGTGAGCGAAACCATGCAGCTCAAACCCGGGATGGCGCAAACCACCTCCACCTTCCAGGGCACCTCGGAAGGAGATGCCTGGCTGGCCGGTCTGCAGCTCAACTACCTCTTCTGATCCCGCCACCCCTGGCAACACTATGCCAGTTGCTGACCCTTTCGACCCGGTCGGCACTGGCATAGTGATCCGCTTCACCATAGAATCAAGCCTTCACCCATGCTGGAGAAATGCATGTATTCCTATGTAGCAAGGCAGCCCATCCTGGATCGGGAATTGAAGACCCACGCCTATGAGCTGCTGTTTCGCGACAGCCTGGATAATGTGTTTCCCCCCATCTCCGCCCAACTGGCCACCTCCCGACTGGTGACAGAGCAATTTCTGCAACAGAACATCGATCAGCTGCTTGGCGGCCACCCCTGCTTCATCAACTTTCCTCACTCCCTGCTGCTGGACGGCCTGGCCGAGTGCCTGCCCCAGGACAAGGTGGTGATCGAGATACTGGAAGATGCCGAGCCCGACGATGCGCTGCTGGACAAGGTGATCCAGCTGCACGGGCTGGGCTATCGGCTGGCGCTGGATGATTTCACCCTGGTCCCGGCCTGGGACAGGTTCCTGCCCTATATCCACATCATCAAGTTCGATCTGCGGGCCACGCCGCTCGCCAGCATAGAGCAGTTCATGCTGACCCATAACCACCTGCCGCTCACCTACCTCGCCGAAAAGGTGGAGGACAAGGACGAGTTTGAACAGATGAAAGCGCTCGGAGTCGAATTGTTCCAGGGTTTCTTCTTCAGCCGGCCCCAGATGGTGCAGCAGACCACCATGCCCCCGACCCAGCTGGTGGTGATGCAGTTGCTGAAGGTGGTCAATCAAGCCGAGCCGGATCTGGACAAGATAGAGCAGCTGCTCAACCAGGATCTCTCCCTCTCCCTCAAGCTGCTGCGCTACGTCAACCACCTCAAGCGTTTTCCCCAGCCCATCGCCTCGTTTCGCCAGGCCGCCAGCTCCCTGGGGCACGCCCAGCTCAAACGCTTCGTGGCCCTGATCGCCGCCACCAGCGCCGGTCACGACAAGAGTGCCGAGCTCTACCAGATGTCCCTCATCCGGGCCCGCTTCTGCGAGCTGCTGGCACAGACCCATGCCCCCACCCAGCAGGCACAGCAAGCCTTCATCACCGGGCTCTTCTCCCTGCTGGACGTGCTGATGGGGCAACCGCTGGATCGGCTGCTCGGCACCATACCCCTGACCGCCGAGATCCGCGCCGCCCTGCTGGAGCGCAAGGGCAACCTGGGGTTCTATCTGGCGTTCTGTGAAGAGTACGAGAAGGCCAACTGGCAGCGGATCGCCGCCAGCACAGCCCGCCTGGGGCTCAATGAAGAGAAGGTCAGCCACCTCTATCTGGCCGCCACCACCTGGGTCAATCAGCAGCTCCAGGCGATGGAAGGGACGGACTGAAGCCAGATCCTCCCCGCTTTCACCGATCAATACCCAGATATGACAACGTCCCTGCAAGAGGGACGTTGTGCATTTATCGGCAAGCACCGTCGGGTGCCAGGCCTCAGCCCAGTTCGATGGCCATGGCGGTCGCCTCCCCGCCGCCGATGCACAGGCTCGCCACCCCTCGCTTGAGCCCGCGCGCGTGCAGGGCATGGATCAGGGTGACCAGGATGCGGGCACCGCTGGCTCCCAGAGGATGACCCAAGGCGCAGGCGCCCCCGTTCACGTTCAGCTTGTGATGGGGGATCTGGCACCCCGCCATGGCCAGCATGCTCACCATGGCGAAGGCCTCGTTCACCTCGAACAGGTCCACCTCCTCCACCGACCAGCCCACCCGGGCCAGCAGCTTGTCGATGGCGCCCACGGGGGCGCTGGTAAACTCCGCCGGCAGGGCGGCATGGCTCTGGTATCCCACCACCCTGGCCAGCACCGGCAAGCCCAGTTGATGAGCCGTCTCGGCCCGCATCAGCACCAGTGCCGCCGCCCCGTCCGAGATGGAGCTGGCATTGGCCGCCGTGATGGTGCCCGTCTTGCTGAAGGCCGGTTTCAGGGTCGGTATCTTGTCTGGCCTGGCCTTCTCCGGTTGCTCGTCGTCGGCCAGCAGCAGGGTGTCCCCGGCCATCACGGGCGCAAGCTCTGCCCCGAAGGCGCCGCTTCGCTGGGCCGCCAGGGCTCGCTCGAGAGAGGCGATGGCGAAGGCATCCATGTCGGCCCGGGTCAGCCCGGCTCTGTCCGCGCTCAGCTGGGCATAGTGGCCCATCAGCTGCCCCTCGTAGGCATCCTGCAAACCGTCGAGGAACATGTGATCCAGCACGCTTTGGTGGCCCATGCGAAAACCACTGCGCGCCTTGTCCAGCAGATAGGGGGCCCGGCTCATGCTCTCCATGCCGCCGGCTACCACCACATCCACCTCCCCCAGCCGCAACCCGTCTGCCGCCAGCATTACCGCCTTCATGCCGGAGCCACACACCTTGTTGAGGGTGGTGCAGGGCACGCTGTCAGGCAGCCCGGCCCTCCGCGCCGCCTGGCGCGCCGGTGCCTGCCCTACCCCGGCGCTCAGCACATTGCCCAGATAGACCTCATCGACCCGAGCTGGGTCTATTCCGGCCGCCGCCAGGGCGGCGCGGATGGCGCAGGCGCCGAGTTCGGGTGCACTCAGTGCGCTCAAGGCCCCCTGAAAGGCCCCCATGGGGGTACGTTTGGCCGCCACAATCACTATATCCATCAATTGCACTCTCCTTGTTACATTGAGATAACATATGCCGCCACCGCCACCAGAACAAGACTTGCGGGCAAGTTGACGTTTGGGTAAGGTGCCAGCCTGCATTGACAACCAGATGACAGCCAGACAGCCCTATGACCAAATCCAAGGATGACGCCCGGACCTTCAGCATCAGCGAGCTGGCCCGTGAATTCGATGTGACCACCCGCAGTATCCGCTTCTACGAGGATCAGGGCCTGCTGAATCCGACGCGCCAGGGACAGACCCGGATCTACAGCCGCCAGGACAGGGTGCGCCTCAAGCTGACCCTGCGTGGCAAACGGCTGGGCTTCAGCCTCGCGGACATCCGTGAGCTGTTCGATCTCTATGACGCGGACAAGAGCAGCCGCTCCCAGCTGCAGACCATGCTGGGGCTGGTGGCCGACAAGCGGGAGACGCTGCAGCAGCAGCTGGAAGACATCCAGATGGTCTTGCTGGAGCTGGAGGCCGCCGAGCAGCGCTGCCGGCAGGCGCTGGGTCAGCTGACTCCCTGAGTCGGCATTCCGGTCCGAGGAAAATAAAAAGAGGGAGGCTTGCGCCTCCCTCTTGTCATTCATGGCAGTGAGCCTGGTCTCAGGCTTCCTTGCTCCAGCGGTTCGGATCGTAATCCGGGCTGTAGCGGTCGACTATGATGGCGCAAGCCGCATCGCCGGTGATGTTGAGGGCGGTACGGATCATGTCGAACAAACGATCCAGCGCGAACAAGAGCGGCAAGCCCTCGATGGGAATGCCGGCCGCCAGCAGCACGGCCACCACCAGGAAGCTCGGGCCCGGCACGCCGGCCTGGCCGATGGCACCCAGAGTAGAGGTGACAATGATGGCCGCCCAGGCGCCCATGCTGAGGTCGATGTTGTAGACCTGGGCGAAGAAGATGGCCACCAGACCGTAATAGATGGCGTTGCCGCTCATGTTGATGGTGGCGCCCAGCGGCAGCACGAAGGAAGCGGTGGCGTTGGTCACCTTCAGATCGCGCTCGCAGGTCTCCATGTTGACCGGCAGGGTCGCCATGGAGGAGGCGGTGGAGAAGGCCACGATCTGCGGCTTCTTCATCGCCGAGAAGTACTTGCGTACCGGCGTGTTGGAGAAGAAGGCGACCAGCAGCGGGTAGACCACGAAGCCGAAGATGAGGATGGCGGCGACATAGACCACGAACAGCTTGAGCACCAGGGTCAGCACGTCGAAGCCATAGGTGCCGATGGCGTCGGCCATCAGGCCAAATACCCCGATGGGAGCAATCAGCATCACCTTGTTGATCATCCAGACGAAGGCGTCCACCAGGGTGTTGAGCCCGTCCACCAGCGGCTTGGCACGCTCGCGGGGCTGCTTGGCCAGCGCGATGCCGAGGAACATGCAGAACACCAGGATCTGCAGTATGTTCGCCTCGTTCAGGGCGCTGAACACATTGGTCGGGATCATCCCAAGCAGGGTGGCCACGGCATCCGGCAGGGCGCCCTTGTCGGCGTAATCACCGGAGAACATGGCGGCCGTGGAGCCAAAATCGACCCCGACACCGGGCTTGAAGACTTGACCCATCACCAGCGCCAGCAGCACCGCCAGGGCGGAGGTACCGAGGAAGAAGGCGAGCGTGGTCACCCCTATCTTGCCTGCGGCCGGGCTGGCGCCCAGGTTGGCGGCACCGGACAGGATGGCGACCGCCACCAGCGGGATCACCAGCATCTTGATCAGCTGGATGAACAGCGTACCGAGCGGCGCGAAGACGGTCGCCTGCTCACCCATGAGGGCACCCACCAGCGCCCCCAGGATCATGGCAACCACAACCTGGAAGCCGATATTTTTAATTAATCCTTTTGTCAACACAGAATGTTCCTTTATTTAGCAATGACTCACACTTTTACAGTGTAAATGACCACCCAGAGCGTCAAATCCTCTCCATTGCTCTGGCGGCGCGCTTTATCTCATATTTGCGCCCCGTTTTACATCAGAATCCGTTAACGAAATGCATTGATAACTTTATGAGAAAGTGAAGTCTCAAAAGAGACACGCCTATTTTTGCTCCTTTTACCATGACAACATCCAAAACAGTGTGCTACGTTGACTCTGCAAACGTGCATACAGGGAAGAAAAGATGCTGAAAGTTAACGAATATTTTGACGGAAATGTTAAATCCATCGGTTTCGAGCAAAAAGGCGAGAAAGCCACGGTCGGTGTGATGGAAGCGGGTGATTACCAGTTCAACACCGCAGCCCCGGAGCGGATGACGGTGATCAAGGGTGTCCTTCGCATCCAGCTGGCCGATGAAGACGAGTGGCACAGCTACCATCAGGGCGAGTCCTTTGACGTGGCCGGTCACTCCTCCTTCAAGCTGGAAGTGAAGACAGCCACCGCCTACCTGTGCGAGTTCCTCGACTGATAGCGCCGCAGGGGCGCCATGAGAGGCTGAACCTGTCCTCCTGGCGCCCCTGAACCCCCTGTCTTGCTCCATTTCCACACCGCCATCACAGGCTGTCGCTTCCCCCCTTTTCATCGACTACAAAAAATTTACAATGTTTAGACGAAATCCATAATCGGAGTACGTCATGATCAGTGTCTTCGACCTGTTTTCCATCGGGATTGGTCCCTCCTCCTCCCACACTGTGGGGCCGATGCGGGCAGCCTGCGCCTTCGTGCACACCCTCAAGCAGGGTGCACTCCTCTCCCGCACCGAGCGCGTCGTGGTCGAGTGCTACGGCTCTCTCGGTCAGACCGGCAAGGGGCATGGCACCGGCAAGGCCATCATCCTGGGGCTGGCCGGCTTTGAACCCGAATCCGTGGACATCGAGGCCATCCCCGCCTTCCTCAGCGAGGTGGAGCACAGCCAGACCCTGCGGCTGGGAGGGGAACAACCGAGCCAATTCCCCCGCGTCGGCGCCATCCTCTTCAATCGGCGCAAGACCCTGCCCGCCCACTCCAACGGCATGACGTTGCGTGCCTATGAGGGTGACAGCCTGCTGTTCGAGCAGACCTACTACTCCATCGGCGGCGGCTTCATCATAGAGGAGAGCCACTTCGCCAATGCCAGGGAAGAGGCCGCCCGCTTCGATGCCGCCCACCCCGTCCCCTACCCGTTCGAGAGCGGTGCCCAGCTGCTGGCCCACTGCAAGGAGAGCGGCCTCTCCATCTCGGGATTGATGCTGGCCAATGAGAAGGTGTTTCGCAGCGAGGCCGAGATAAAGGCGGGCCTGCGCAAGATCTGGCAGGCGATGCAGGGCTGCGTCGAGCGCGGCTGCAGGAGCGAGGGGGTGTTGCCGGGGGGGCTCAAGGTGAAGCGCCGCGCCCCGGCCCTCTATCGCCAGCTCTGTGGCGAGACCAACTTCAACAAGGATCCCCTGATGGTGATGGAGTGGGTGGACCTGTTTGCCCTAGCCGTCAACGAGGAGAATGCCGCCGGTGGCCGGGTGGTGACGGCCCCCACCAACGGCGCCGCCGGCATCATCCCCGCGGTGCTGCACTATTACGATCGCTTCGTGCGCAAGGTGGATGACGAGTTGCTGATGCAATACTTCCTCACCGCCGCCGCCATCGGCATCTTATATAAGAAGAACGCCTCCCTGTCGGGGGCCGAGGTGGGTTGCCAGGGAGAAGTGGGGGTCGCCTGCTCCATGGCCGCCGGCGCCCTGGCCGAGCTGCAAGGCGGCAGCCCGGCGGTGGTCGAGAACGCCGCCGAGATCGGCATGGAGCACAACTTAGGGCTGACCTGCGATCCCATCGGCGGCCTGGTGCAGGTGCCCTGCATCGAGCGCAACGCCATGGGGGCGGTCAAGGCGATCAACGCCGCCCGCCTCGCCCTGCGTGGCACCGGCGAGCACAAGGTGTCGCTGGACAAGGTGATCAAGACCATGTGGGAAACCGGCAACGACATGAAGACCAAGTACAAGGAGACCGCCCGCGGCGGCCTCGCCGTCAACATCACCGAATGTTAAGCCTGGGTAAAAGCGCTCTCAGATGACCCTCAGATACCCGGCCTGGCCGGGTATTTTTTCGCAAAACGTTTGCCTGAGGCTTAACAAAATGGATAACCATCAAAATAAATTTTATACTCGCGCCGTGAATTCAACAAAAATAGATCTATTTCAACTTTTTTTAGGCAGGAAGCCGTTACACTGCGGTTATCTGGTTCCCTGGCCTTTGTGACGACAGACCCGTCCCATGGATCACCCTTTCTGCGAGCGGGCATGGCGCCCCCTTCTACCCTGAGGTAATTGTTACATGATCAGCGTTTTTGATATCTTCAAAATCGGTGTTGGCCCCTCCTCTTCCCACACTGTCGGCCCGATGAAAGCTGCCAAACAGTTCGTGGATGATCTGCGTGCTAGCGGTAAGATCCGTGACATCACCCGGATCCAGGTTGACGTCTATGGCTCCCTCTCCTGGACCGGCAAAGGCCACCACACCGACACCGCCATCATCATGGGGCTGGCCGGCAACCTGCCGGAAAATGTCGACATCGACGGTATTCCTGAATTCATCTCCCGGGTCGAGCAGACCGGTCGCCTGCCCATCGGCCTGCACTGCCACACCGTCAGCTTCCCGAAAGGCGCCATGGTGTTCCATGACGAGGCCCTGCCCCTGCACGAGAACGGCATGAAGCTGACCGCCTTCATCGAAGACGAGGCCATCTACAGCAAGACCTATTACTCCATCGGCGGCGGCTTCATCGTCGACGAAGAGAACTTCGGCAAGGCCGACAGCGGCGACATGACCGTCAACTACCCCTTCAAGAGCGCCGCCGAGCTGCTCGCCCACTGCGGCCAGACCGGTCTCTCCATCTCCGCCCTGATGCTGGAGAACGAGAAGTGCTTCAACACCCCGGAAGAGATCTACAAGAAGCTCGGCAAGATCTGGACCACCATGCGTGAAGGGATAGAGCGCGGCTGCCGCACCGAGGGTGTGCTGGCCGGTCCGCTGCGGGTGCCGCGCCGTGCCGCGCCCCTCTACCGTCAGCTGACCACCAACGAGCATCTCTCCAACGACCCCATGAGCATCGTCGACTGGGTCAACATGTTCGCTCTCGCGGTGAGTGAAGAGAACGCCGCCGGTGGCCGCGTCGTCACCGCCCCGACCAACGGCGCCGCGGGCATCATCCCGGCCGTGCTGGCCTACTACGACAAGTTCATCCAGCCGGTCGGCCGCGACGAATACACCCGCTTCTACCTGGCCGCCGCCGCCGTCGGCATGCTCTACAAGATGAACGCCTCCATCTCAGGTGCCGAAGTGGGTTGCCAGGGTGAGGTAGGTGTCTCCTGCTCCATGGCCGCCGCCGGCCTGACTGAACTCATGGGTGGCAGCCCGGAGCAGGTGTGTGAAGCGGCCGAGATCGGCATGGAGCACAACCTGGGTCTGACCTGCGATCCGGTCGCCGGCCAGGTACAGGTGCCCTGCATCGAGCGCAACGCCATCGCCGCCATGAAGGCGGTCAACTCCTCGCGCATGGCACTGCGTCGCACCTCCAAGCCCCGTGTCTCCCTGGACAAGGTGATCGAGACCATGTACATCACCGGCAAGGACATGGACTCCAAGTACCGTGAGACCTCCCGCGGTGGCCTGGCCATCAAGGTGATGCAGGTTGCCTGCGAATAAGCGGCAAACAGCAGATGCAAACAAGGCGGGAGAAATTCCCGCCTTTTTTTGTCTGTGAATTTTATCAAGGGCAGACGCACTGACATGAAGAATAAAGAGGAAGCGGGCAATTCACTCGGATGGGCTCAGCTCATTCGTCGTGGTCAAAGTGGGGAGGGATAATTTTGCTATCTTGTTAGGCGATCTCCCCCACCATCTTATTCCACTCTTATCCCGCACTTACTCCGCTTTTAATCCACTATCCGATCCGCCAGGGTGCCGACCGCCACCACGAAATAGGGGGAGCGGTTCCAGTGGCGCAGCACCCGATAATTGTCATAGGCAAGATAACTGCGGCCATGGACGTCATCGGGCCGAATGAGGGAGGCCTGCATGTCGGCGCTGGGCAGCGGCGAGCCGTCCAGTTGCCGCACCCCGAGGGCTTGCCAGGCCGACAGCGGCTTGCGCTGCTCCAGCCCGAACAGGGTGGGATTGAGGGAGTCAGGCACCCTCACCCGCCGGCCCCAGGTCTGATCCTCGCGCCAGCCGTTCTGGTGCAGATAATTGGCTGCCGAACCAAACACATCCGCCAAATTCCCCCACAGATCCTTCCTGCCGTCCCCGTCCTGATCGACCGCGTATTTAAGGAAGGACGAGGGCATGAACTGCACCTGCCCCATGGCCCCCGCCCAGGAGCCCTTGAAGGCGGCGGGGCTCACGTGCCCCTGCTCTATGATGCGCAGGGCATCGAACAGCTGCTCCTTGAAGAAGGCCTCTCGGCGCCCTTCCCAGGCCAGGGTCGCCAGGGAGGAGATCAGCGGGAAATTACCGGTGAGTTTGCCGAAATTGGTTTCTATGCCCCACAAGGCGACAATAAAACGGGGCTGCACCCCATATTCATCACCTATTTTCGTGAGCAGCGGCAGATGCTGGCGATATAAGGCCCGGGCTTGCTTGACTTTCCATTGGGGCACGGCGCGGGGAATATAGGAATCCAGAGTCAGTTTGAATTCCGGCTGATTTTTGTCGTGCTTGATGGCCGCCTCTATGAGGCGAATATCTGCAAAGGCGGCCGTTACCGTCGCAGGCTGGATGCCGGCCGCCAAAGCCTGCTGTTTGAGACTCGTCACATAATGGTCAAAATCGACGCCAGCCTGCAGGGGCGCACTTAATAGTGCGCTCAACAATAACAGTGCCAGCCGACCCTGCATCAGCGGGCGCCCTTTAATTGTGCCTTGTGCTGCTCCAGCAAATTTTCTGGCGGAGGGGGCACCTGCAGGTAGAAGCCCTGGCTCTGCAAGGCCGCCATCACCCGCTCGGTGGAAGCAATCCCCAGGGGCTTGGCCGGGTCCAGCTTGGTCATCAAGACCAGCTCGGGGCGCCCGAAGGTACTCATCAGTGCCTCTGGCACGCGGGAAAAGTCCTCTCTTCTTTCAATAAAGAGATAGGTCTCGGCTTTTTTGCGACTTTTATAGACTGCACACAACATGGAAATTGATATAATCCGACGGGTTCATTGCCTCTGGTGGTGGCAAACTATAACATCAGGAATTGAATAACAATAACGTATTACCGTCTCGGTTCGGGGAAGATTCATGGTTGAACGCGATAACGAATTGAAAGGGACCACCTTCACTATTTCTGTGTTGCATCTCAGCGATGGCAATCCGGACCGGATCCGACAACTGCTGGAGGCCAAGGTCGCGCAGGCGCCCCAGTTTTTTAATTGTGCCCCCCTCGTCCTCAATGTGGAACGCCTCAGCGAGATCCCGGATTTCGAGCAGCTCAGGGAGCTGGTCGAGTCGGAAGATTTCGTGCTGGTCGGCATCACGGGGGCGCGGGATGAGGCGATGAAGACGGCGGCCAAGGCGGCCGGGCTGGCGGTCATGGTGTCGGGCAAGAGCCGCAAGGCTGACCCCGAGCCTGTGGCGCCAGCGCCTGACCCCGTGGAGGTGGCCCCGGTCGCCCCAGTTCAGGCCCCCCTGGAGCCGAGCAAGGTCCACGTCGGGCCGGTGCGCTCCGGCCAGCAGATCTATGCTGCCGGCACCTCGCTAGTGGTGCTGGGCTCGGTGAGTCCTGGCGCCGAAGTCATCGCCGATGACAGCATCCATATTTATGGCGCCCTGCGTGGCCGTGCCATCGCGGGGGCCAAGGGCAATCCCCTTGCCCGCATTTACTGCCAGCAATTGCAGGCCGAGCTGCTCTCCATCGCGGGCACCTTCCAGCTCAGCGACGCACTGCCGGCAGGCCTGATACAAGAGCCAGTCCATATCCGGCTGGACAACGAACAACTCCGAATAGACCGCATCAAATAGAGTTACAAGGAAGCGAGAATGGCGCGAATCATAGTCGTTACATCGGGCAAAGGTGGCGTTGGCAAGACCACAACCAGCGCGGCCCTGAGCACCGGCTTGGCCCAGCGTGGCCACAAGACAGTGGTCATCGATTTTGACATTGGCCTGCGAAACCTGGATCTCATCATGGGCTGCGAGCGGCGCGTGGTGTATGACTTCGTCAACGTGATCAACGGTGAGGCCAACCTCAACCAGGCCCTCATCAAGGACAAGCGCTCGGAAAACCTCTTCATCCTGCCCGCCTCCCAGACCCGGGACAAGGACGCCCTGACCCGTGAAGGGGTCGAGAAGATCCTGGATCAGCTGGCGGAGATGAAGTTTGACTACATCGTCTGCGACTCCCCCGCCGGCATCGAGTCTGGCGCCCTGATGGCGCTCTACTTCGCCGACGAGGCCATCGTCACCACCAACCCGGAAGTCTCTTCCGTGCGCGACTCGGATCGCATCCTCGGCATCCTGGCCTCCAAGTCCCGTCGCGCCGAGCGCGGGGAAGACCCCATCAAGGAGCACCTGCTGCTGACCCGCTACTGCCCGACCCGCGTCAGCCGTGGCGACATGCTGAGCGTGCAGGATGTGCAGGAGATCCTGGCCATCAAACTGCTCGGGGTGATCCCGGAGTCCCAGGCGGTGCTGCGCGCCTCCAACTCGGGGGAGCCGGTCATTCTGGACAAGGAGTCCGATGCCGGTCAGGCCTATGAGGACGCCGTCGCGCGCCTGCTGGGCGATACCAAGGATTTTCGTTTTCTGGAAGAAGAGAAGAAGGGCTTCTTTAGCCGACTGTTCGGGAGTTAAACATGTCATTATTGGATTATTTTCGTTCCAACAAGAAACAGAACACCGCACAACTGGCCAAAGAGCGGTTGCAGATCATCGTTGCCCACGAGCGTTCATCCAGAGGGGGGCCGGATTACCTGCCCCAGCTCAAGCAGGATATCCTCGACGTGATCCGTAAATATGTGCAGATCGATCCGGACAAGATCACCGTCCAGCTCGATCAGAAGAGTGACGAGCTGTCGGTGCTGGAGCTCAACATCACCTTCGCCGACGACCAGAAGAAGGGATGAGCTGACGCCCCATGCGTGACCCTTTTCCCCAGTGAAGACCGGATCCTTTGTCAGGATCCGGTTTTTTATTGGCTGGCGCAGAGGCATCTCGCCAAGGCGTGCGGGGCCAGCTAGAATACCGCCCGCCCCCTCGGCCCTGCCGACGGGACCTCTCCCCTTCATCTGGAACACAGCTCTTATGCCTTTGAATGACGAAATGCACAGCGTCGAGGAACTGCTCGATACCGCCCTCGAACTCTTCATGGAGCTGGCCTCGGACAACCTGCCCGAGCAGGAGATAGCCCTGTTCAACCAGGCGTTCAACGACCGCGGCCTGCTGGCGGAGACCGACCCCGCCGATGACTGGGAAGCGGACGTGGGGTTTGCCGTGAGCGATGCCGAGTACGCCGAGATCTGGGTTGGCCTTGGTAATGCCGAGCAAGAGTATGAGCACCTGTTCGCCCGCATGCTGCTCTCCCACCGTGTCGACGAGAAGTTCTGCCACATCGAATGGCTGCCCCAATAATTCCGGATCCCGATGATCCCGCTCACTATGAGTGGGACTCAGAGCCCGAGCCCGTGAGAGCGACGCGCTGGCGCCGCCTGCTGGGCTGGCTCGGCAAGCTGCTGCTGGCGGCGCTGGCCAGCACCATCGTCTCGGTGGCGCTGCTGCGCTTCATCGATCCCCCCATGTGGACCTGGCGTCTCGAGCGGGCGCTGTTTCCGCCCGCCAAGGTGGCCGAGGTCAAGCACGACTGGGTGCCGCTCGAGCGCATTTCGCGGGAGTTGCAACTGGCGGTGATCGCCGCCGAGGATCAGCGCTTCGCCGATCACAACGGCTTCGACATGGACGCCATCAGCTCGGCCCTCAAGCACAACCAGCAAAGCCGGCGGGTGCGCGGCGCCAGCACCCTGAGCCAGCAGACGGCGAAGAACCTCTTCATGTGGAGCGATCGCAGCTTCCTGCGCAAGGGGATAGAGGCCTGGTTCACCCTGCTGATGGAGCTGGGCTGGGACAAGTCCCGCATCCTCGAGGTGTACCTGAACATAGTGGAGTTCGGGCCCGGCATCTATGGCGCCGAGGCCGCCGCCAGGCACTACTTCGGCAAACCGGCGGCGCGCCTGACACGCTACGAGGCCTCCTTGCTGGCCGCAGCCCTGCCCAATCCCTGGCGCTACCGGGTCAAGCCCCCCTCGCCCTATGTGCAGCAGCGCTCGGCCTGGATCCGCCGCCAGATGAGTCAGCTCGGTCAGGTCACCCTGAACCGGGTACACGAGGCCGGCTAGGTTCGTCGACGGGATCGGAGGCCGGCCCCAGATGGCCACCGATGACCTCCCGGTGCAACGGCAAATAGTGCCACCACCAGGTCTCCCGTCGCCGCTTGATCTGCCGCCTGTACTGTCGTCGCTTCATGCTGCCCACATGCCTCATCATGCCGCCCGATGGCGGCGGCTCTGTTAACCTTATCCCCTGTTTCGGCCATTTGACAGCACGGGATTGCCGGCCTCACGCGCTGGCCGCCATCCCCAATAATTGTTAAAGTGGCGAACCTGGACGTATCTGGAGTGATTTCATGGAACAACGTAGCCCGGATCAGCTGGTCGAGTGGGCCTATGATCAGTTTCTGGAGCAGGCCGCCGACATGCTGGCCCCCGAACAAATCGTCGACATCACCCTCGAATTCGAGCAGCGTGGCGCCGTCGAGGCGACCCTGCCCAACGCCGACTGGTCGACCGAGCTCGGTGTGCCGGTCGACATGGAGCGTTGGGCCGAGGTGTGGGTCGGCTTGCTGGATCATCAGGAGGAGTTCGAGGTGATCTACGCCACCTTCCTGCTGCCTCGGGATCAGAGCGAACACGAGGTCCATGTTCGCTGGCACCGCCAGCAACAGGCATAAGAAAAGGCGCACCTGGCGCCTTTTTCGTTTTTTGCGGTTCACCTCTTCAGGGGCGAGCCGCGATGGCCTTGGCCAGACAGCGGCGGCACCAGCAGGCGCTCCCCTCGCTCATGGGCAAGGCGGGCAGCTGGCTGCACCAGCAGCGCTCTATGGGTTCACCGGCGGAGACGGCGCAAAACGCCGGCTCGCCGCATCCCGGGCACAGGTGGGTGCGGCGCGTGCCATCCAGCTCGGCCATGCGCGCCAGCTGGGCCTCGCTGTCCATGGCGGACCACTGGCCTATCTCGGTCAGGGTGCGGCCGCAACCGAGACAGAGCCCGTCCTTGGCCCGGCAGTCACCGATGCAGGGACTCGGCACCTTATTCGCCGTCCTGGGCCGGGCTGGTCTCTGCGGCGACCAGCGTGATGCAGTTGTCTTCGATGACGATCTTGCCCTGCTTGTAGAGCCCGCCGATGGCCTTCTTGAAGGTGCCCTTGCTCATGTTGAACATCTTGTAGATGAGCTCGGGTTCACTCTTGTCCCCCACCGCCAGGCTGCCACCCTGCTTCTGCAATCGGGTGAGAATACGACCGCCGGCATCATCCATCCGATCCTGACCCGGTTTTTGCAATGTCAGATCCAGCTTGCCATCCTCACGGACCTGCTTGACCCAGGCGGTCAGCGGTCGGCCCGTCATCAGGCGGCCGAACACCTCGTTCTTGAACAGCATGCCGGAGTACTGGCCATTGACCACGGCCTTGATGCCGAGGGGGGTATGTTCCCCCGGCAGCGCCGTCACCTCGTCACCGGCCTTGAAGGGGGGATCGACGCGCAGGAAGCGCTCCAGGCGGCTGGTGCCCACCATGCGCCCCTCGTTGTCCAGCATCAGGTGCACCAGGTAGACATGGCCCACCTGCATCGGCTTGTTCTGCTCGCGGCTTGGCACGAACAGATCCTTTTTCATGCCCCAGTCGAGGAAGGCGCCGATCTTGTTGGCGTTGACCACCTTGAGGCCGACAATGTCACCCACCATGGCAAAGGGCTTGTCGGTGGTGATCACCGGCTCGCAATCTGCGTCCAGATAGAGAAAGACGGACACCTCGCCATCTTCGGCGACGCCTTCCGGCAGTTGACGCTTGGGCAACAGCAGCTCGCCATATTCCCCCGCGGCCAGCCAGGCGCCTCTGTCTTCGAGCTCAACGACGGTGAGGGTGTTCATCTTGCCAATCTGTAACATGGTGATCTCTTCTTTCAATAGCCGGATGGGCCTGCAGTTCATGGCCCGTAATAGATGCGCATCGCCCCTGTCGTCGGCGCAGGGAGGAGAAGGGCTAGCGTTTTTCATGCAGGCCCGCATGTTACCTCAGAGCCGTGGCAGGACCTAGTCCCTTGCCCGCCCTCGCGCAGGATTTTCACCTCGGTGGGACCCTGGCCTGGCGATATTAGCAGCACTCGATCGCCCCTTGGCTGCAAATAACCCCACTTTTAGGTAGACTTCGCGGCCGTCAAATCCAGAGGAAGCGTCGATGAACCCAGCCACTCGTACCCGTCATCTCAATCAATGGATCCAGAGCCACAGCCAGCAGGACATGAGTTACCCGGCCCTGCACGGCTTTCTCTGCGCCCGTCTGACGGGGCCGATCGCCCCTGACTGGCAAGATCCGCTGGCCGGCCTGCTGCCCCATGACGCAGCGCTGGACGAGAAGAGTGCCGAGGCGCTGCACCATCTGATCGCCGAGCTGGAGGCCCAGGCCGACGACGCCCAGTTGGCCCTGCCAAGCCAGTGCCGCCTCTCTAGCGAGACCCCGGAGCAGGTCTTCGAGCAGAGCCACCCCCTCGGCCAGTGGAGCTACGGCTTCAGTCAAGGGGTAGCCCGCTGGCCCACGCCGACGGATCTGAACGATCCCGCCACCCGCCACCGCTTCAGCCTGGTGGCCGAGCTCTGCCTGTTCCGTGACAGACCCATGGCCCGGATGCTGCACCAGGCCGCGGCCAGCGAGCTGCCCTTCCTCGATTTTTGCAAGCGGCAGCGCCAGCAGATGAAGACGGCCCTCAACCTCCTGCTGACCCTGGATCAGGATGAGGCACAGCATGAAGAAGAACCGCTGCTCGACAACGAGCAGACCCGCCAGTGGCAGCAGTGGTTCGAGCAGGCGGCGCAGTGCCGCGATCCCCTCGCCCGCCTTCCCTGGTTTGAGCGCATCATTGCCGATGCCAGCCCCCTGTTCGACGAGGCCTTCTGGCAACAACACGCAGGCCGCGGCTGGAGCGCCCCTGAGGCCCGCCCGCTGATCGCGGCCCAGGCGGGCCGGGCCGATTGCCTGCTACGACTGGGGCAGCAGGAGCAGGCGCGCCACGCATACCTGGCCCTGCTCGACCTCTGTCAGGCCGACGAGCCCGGCTGTCGCCATCCCCTCTCCAGCCTCTATGCCTGGCAAGGGGATTGGGCCGCCCTGCAGGGGCTGCTGGTGCGCTTCAATGAAGCCTCCTGCTGGCTGCGCTACAACAAGGCGCTGATGGTGTTTGCCACCCAAGGCGAGCAGGCGGCGCTGCCTCATCTGGCCGCCGCCCTTGACGCCAACCCCCATGTGCCCGCCACCCTGCTGGGCCAGCGCAGGCTGCCCAAGCAGGAGCCCCGTCACTGGCAGGGGGGAAGTCGCGACGAGGCCGCGCTCTATGCACTCCAGAGCCGCGAGGCCTGGCTTGCTCATAATGCGTTGATCTGGCTACGTAAAAGTGTAAACAGCAAGGCCAGTTGAGACCCTGGCTGCCGGATCCATGACGCAACACGTGCGCAAACGCACATTTTTCTGGTGCCCGTTCAGACAAATGCCCTTGTGTTACGTATCATCAAGGTCAAAGTATCAAGAGAAACTGCACCCGATGCAGCCGCCACAGCAGGATGTCATATGTCGAAGATCATAGAGCTGCTCGCGCACTATCCCCCCTATCAGCTGGTCCATGCCGCTGAAATGGTGCGCGATACCTTTGAACAGTTTTACCAGCAGCGGTACCAGCTCACGGTGCCCCAATGGCGCCTGATGATGGTGCTTGGCCCCCACTACCCCATCAGCCAGAAAGAGCTGGTGGAGGCGAGCGGGATGGACAAGGTGCGGATCTCCCGCGAGATCCACCGTCTGGTGGAGAAGGGCATTCTGTTCACCGAGAGCAGCGCCCAGGACAAACGCATCAGTCTGGTCTCCTTCACCCCGGCGGGGCTCACCCTGTTCCAGCAGCTCAAGACCGAAGCGGGCAGCTGGCAGCACACCCTCACCGACTATCTGCCCGCCGAGGCGCGCCAGAGCATACGGCTGCACCTGCAAAGCGTGAGCGACGCCATCGAACAACTCCACCTGCTGGACAGCGAGCAACAATCATGAACCTGACCCGTTTTGCCACCATGGACGTCAACATGCTGCTGAGCCTGGTCAACATGCAGCTGCGTGATCACTACGCCGATCTGGACGATCTCTGCCGGGCGCAGGATCTCGACAAAGAGGCCCTGATCGCGCGGCTGGCCGGCGGCGATTTCCACTACCAGCCTGATCAAAAGCAGTTCAGATAGGGATCCGGATCACAAGCTGTCTCGTGGCGCTGGCCGTGGCGGCAAAAACTGCTAAGGTGAGAGGCAACCCCGCTGGACCCGGGCCTGAGGTATGGATACATCAGGCTGTCACAGACGGCGGTTAGCCTTAATTCGCTCACCATCAGCCAAGGACGACACCATGATCCTGACCCGACAGACCAGCCTGATCATCATCAGCGCCCTCTTCACGATCGGCCTCTTCTCCCCCCATCTGCCCCAGAGCACGGAGCAGTGGCTCAGCAGCCTGCTGCTGGGATCCCTGGTGGTGGTCTGTCTGCTGGTGGGCAGCGGCTGCCGTCGCTTCATCTGGGATTGAACAGTGGCGTCCGCCATCTGAAAACAACAACGCAGCCTGATGGCTGCGTTGTTGTTTCTGGCGCTGCCTGAGCAGGCAGGTGTCACGGCATCAGTATGCCAGGGTTTCCAGCTGCTCCTTGGCCTGCTCTATGCCCTTGGCCTGCGCCTCGGGACCCATGCCCATGCCCTCGGCATAGATGAAGTCCACTTCCTTGATGCCGATGAAGCCCAGCACGGTGCGCATGTAGGGGGTCACCAGATCGGTGGGGTTACCCAGGTGCAGACCGCCGCGGGGGCTGACCACCAGGGCGCGGGTGCTGTCCACCAGACCGACCGGGCCGGTCTCGGTGTAGCGGAAGGTGACGCCGGCACGGGCCACCAGATCGATCCAGTTCTTCAGCTGGGTCGGGATGTTGAAGTTGTACATGGGGGCCGCGATGATCACCAGATCGCTCGCCTTGAGCTCGGCCACCAGCTCGTCGGACTGGGCCAGCACAGCCAGCTGACGCTCGTTGAGGTTTTCACCGCCGCGCAGGCCCATGGCCAGCTCGCCGTCGAGCACCGGCAGGTTCAGGGTCGCCAGGTCGCGCACGGTGACGCTGTCACCCTGGCGCTCTGCCAGGTAACCGTCAATCAGGGCGTTGGATTGGGAATACTGGCCCAGGATGCTGGACTTGAGAACGAGGATATTGGCCATGGTGAAACTCCATTTGGTTGTCGGTTGAACAGCTGTGCTGTCGATGGAGGTCACTATAAAGACTGAGGTTCAAGGCGGATAGCGAAAATAGATGCTCAAGTTATTCAAATATTTTGATGCTTGCGCACTTCCTCGCCAGCAAGGTACTCACCAAGCACCCCGGCCTTGGCAGAACAAACGATTGCCGTTATGATCCGCCGCACTTTTTTTAAGTGACCCGGATCCCATGGCACCCTCCCGCAGGCACTCCCCCTTTGCCGGTGCAGTCTGGATGATGGTGGCAGGCCTCTGCTTTGCCGCCGTCAACAGCCTGAGCCAGTTCGTCAGCTTCAAGCTCGGCCTCCCCTCGACCCAGGTCGCCTTTCACCAGTACCTGGTCGCCCTGATCTGCCTGCTGCCCTGGCTCATTCGCCACGGCCTGCGCCAATCCCTGATGACCAACCAGCTGCGGCTGCACCTGCTGCGGGTCGCCCTGGCGGTCATCGGCATCCAATTCTGGCTCTGGGCGCTGGCGGTGCCCGTGCCCATCTGGCAGGGCATAGCGCTCTTGATGACCTCCCCCCTGTTCGCCACCCTCGGCTCCGCCTTGCTGCTCAAGGAGCAGGTGAGCCGGGCGCGCATCCTGGCCACCCTGGCGGGCTTTGTCGGGGCCATGCTGATCCTGGCTCCCTGGACCGATGACTTCAGCTGGGCCTCCCTGCTGCCGGTGGCGGCCGCCCTGTTCTGGGCCGGTTACTCCCTGCTTGTCCGCTATCAGGCGGCGAGCGAATCGTCCCACACCATAGTGGTCTACCTGCTCATCTTCAGCACCCCCTTCAACGCCATGCTGGCCCTGCCGGAGTGGCAGTGGCCAAGCCAAGCCCAGTGGCTGCTGGTGGCGGCCTCAGGGGTGCTGTCGGCCCTGGCCCAGATGTCCATCGCCCGTGCCTACAGCGTGGCCGAGGCCTCCTTCGTGCAACCTTTCGATTTTGCCAAGCTGCCCATGAACGTACTGGCGGGCTGGCTGGTGTTTGGCTGGGCGCCTCCCGGCCGATTGTGGCTCGGCGCCGCCATCATCATAGGCGCCATCACGCTGCTGACCCATCTGGAGCAGCGCGCCCACAAATCCGTTTCCTGAGGTACGCCATGCGTGCCTCTTTTTTTACTCACTCGGGTCAGCAACCCTGACCATGGACATCAGGAGAGATCAGATGTTTGGAACCGCCACCCGCCCCGCTGCCACCCGTGCCCTGCTGCTCGGCTCAGGCGAACTCGGCAAGGAAGTCGCCATCGAGCTGCAACGCCTTGGCATAGAAGTGATCGCCGCCGACCGCTACGCCAATGCCCCCGCCATGCAGGTCGCCCACGCCGCCCACGTGCTGGACATGCTCGACGGGGCCGCCCTGCGCGCCCTGGTGGCCGAGGTCAAACCCGACCTCATCATCCCCGAGATCGAAGCCATCGCCACCGATACCCTGGCAGAGCTTGAGCAGGAAGGGGTCAGGGTCGTGCCCAACGCCCGCGCCACCCAGCTCACCATGAACCGGGAGGGGATCCGCCGCCTCGCCGCCGAAGAGCTGGGCCTTCCCACCTCCTCCTACCGCTTCGCCCAGAGCAAGGAGGAGTTCGTCGCCGCCGTCGAGGCCATCGGCCTGCCCTGCGTGGTGAAACCGGTGATGAGCTCCTCCGGCAAGGGGCAGAGCCTGTTGCGCGACCTTGCCAGGCTGGACGAGAGCTGGACCTATGCCCAGGAGGGGGGCCGCGCCGGCCGTGGCAAGGTGATCGTCGAAGGCTTCGTCCCCTTCGAGTACGAGATAACGCTGCTCACGGTGCGCGCCGTGGACGGCATCCACTTCTGCGATCCCATAGGCCATCGTCAGGAAGACGGTGACTACCGCGAGTCCTGGCAGCCCCAGGCCATGAGCGAGCTGGCCCTGGCCCGCGCCAAAGAGGTCGCCGCCAAGGTGGTCGAGGCCCTGGGTGGCCATGGCCTGTTCGGGGTCGAGCTCTTCATCAGGGGTGACGAGGTGTGGTTCAGCGAGGTCTCTCCCCGCCCCCATGACACCGGCATGGTGACACTGATCTCCCAGGATCTCTCCGAGTTCGCCCTGCACGTGCGGGCCATCCTTGGGCTGCCGATCGGCACCATCACCCAGTTCGGGCCGAGTGCCTCCGCCGTGGTGCTGCGGGAAGGCCACAGCCAGAACATCCGCTATCAGGGGATTGGCGAGGCCCTGGCCCTGGTGCCGGGCGCCCAGCTGCGCCTCTTCGGCAAGCCCGAGATCGCCGGTCGCCGCCGTCTCGGCGTGGCGCTGGCCCGTGGGCAAGAGTGCGAAGAGGCGGTGGAGAAGGCCAAGGCGGTCGCCGCCCGGGTCGAGGTGCTCTTCTAGATCCCTCTCTTTGTTACAGCAAAACAAACGTTTGCCGATGTGATCGGGCGCAAGGGGCATGGCAATGCCCCTTTTGCATTTGCCCGTCAGGCTTATAATCCCCCTTCAAATTAGTCAGGAGTACAAGATGTTAGCTGCCGTGATCTTCGATATGGATGGTGTTCTGATCGACTCGGAACCCTTTTGGCAACGGGCCCAGATGGCCGTCTTCTCCGAGCTGGGCCACTTCCACACCGAGGAAGACTGCAACTCCACCATAGGAGTGCGCATCGATCAGCTGGTGGCCCACTGGTATCGCCTGCGTCCCTGGAGCGGCCCAACTCAGGAAGAGGTGGTGCAGCGCATCCTGGATCAGGTCATAGCACTCATCCTGCAGGAGGGTCAGGCCAAGGCCGGCGTGCTGGAGGCTCTCGACCTCATCGAGGCCCGTGGTCTCAAGATTGGCCTGGCCACCTCTTCCCCCTTCACCATGGTGGAGGCGGTGCTCGGCAAGCTCGGCATCCAGGATCGCTTCATGGCGGTCCACTCCGCCGAGGTGGAGCGCTTTGGCAAACCCCACCCGGACGTCTATATCCACGCCGCCGAGAAGCTGGGCGTCGAACCTGTGCACTGTCTGGCCATCGAGGACAGCTTCACCGGCCTGCTGGCAGCCAAGGCGGCGTCCATGCAGGCGCTCATAGTGCCGGACCCGGCGCTGGTGGGGGATCCCCGTCTGGCCATCGCCGATCACCAGCTGCGTTCGCTCGCCGAGCTGGATGCAGACATGCTGGCCCGCTGGGTCAAGTAGTCTACCTGGGGGCGCCTATCGTTCCATGCGCCCAGCCCTGGTCGGCGATCCCCGTCTGGCCATCGCCGATCACCAGCTATCCTCGCTCGCCGAGCTGGATGCCGACATGCTGGCCCGCTGGGTGGCTTGATTACACAGGAGCCAGGGGGGCGCCGGGTCAGACGTCGGGGCTCGGCCCATCCCTGATCCCTGTCATAAACGTGCGCCCGCTCGCGGTTGCGCCGCCTCTTGCCGACTAGAATCAGGGAACAGAGACGGCCCAAGGGCCCGAGGAGGTCACCATGATCGAGTACACCAGCAAGCGCATCGTCTGCCCCCACTGCGGCCACCACACCCGGGTCGAGCTGGATGCCAGCCAGGGGGATCAGGAGTTCTACGAGGACTGCATGGCCTGTTGCAATCCGATCCACCTGCGATTGCACCGGGACGAAGCCCGCGACTGTCTGCAGCTGTTTGTGGATGCGGACGACGAGCAGATGTTTTGAATCTATGTCCTGAACAATTGATGTCCGGAACACAGGCCACCCAACGGGTAAAATGCCAGTCAGCCAAGTCTGACTGGCATTGTTTTTATTAGCGTTTTAACAGCTGCCAGCGCTGCAGGTTGGTCCGAAGCGCCCCCCACCGCTCTTGCCCAATTCCTCCTGCCTTCTTACTACTCAGGTCAAGCCCCTGTCTGTTGCCAGCTGCATTTGTCATCGTCGCTGATTGCTCAGGAGAACTGCCCATATGAAGTGCCCAGGAGCGGAGAGTACCGAAGGGTAACGTCAGGCCAAGCAACGCGCCGGCCAGCAAGCTGACCATGGCAGACACGATGAAGAGTGCTTTGGAAACATGTTCTGATTGCAGATAACAACCAAAACCAAATCTCAGATTGGTCACTCGTTGTCAATCTGACCATGGCGCGTTAACATTCCAAATCCCCTGTATGGCAGTCAGAGAAAAAGATGATGAGTGAAGAAAACAGCACTCCTGCGCTGAATCGAGGCCCTGTCGATCACGATGTACGGGATCAGATTCTGGTTGCAGCCACCGAGCATTTCAGCCGCTACGGCTATGGCAAGACCACAGTGTCTGATCTGGCAAAATCAATAGGATTTTCAAAGGCATATATATACAAGTTCTTCGCATCCAAGCAGGCGATTGGCGAGAGTATTTGTGCAAACTGCCTGGCCGATATTGAAGGCGAGGTTCGCAGAGCGATTGAACAGGTTGATCAGCCGCCCGAGAAGCTGCGCCGGATGTTTCAAGAGATCATCAAGGCAAGTTGTCGCTTGTTCTCCGCCGATCGAAATCTCTATGAAATAGCGGCTTCAGCCGCGGCCGAGCGCTGGCAAGCCACTCTCGTCTATGAGCAGAACATCCAGGCATTACTGCAAGATATCCTGCAGGAGGGGCGTAAAACCGGTGACTTTGAGCGAAAAACCCCGTTGGATGAAATAACTGCGGCAATTTATCTTGTCATGAGGCCCTATTTAAACCCCCTCATGCTGCAACACAACTTCGACTGCATTGACAAGGCGCCGACCCAGCTGTCTAACCTGGTGCTGCGCAGCCTCGCGCCATAACACAATAGTGACCATTGACCGAAATGGTCACTTGAATTACATTGCCTCCTGAACCGTTCTTCATGGAGGCTTGTGCATGTCTCGTCACAGCATACTGGCAATTATCACTGCGTTACCGCTGGCCCTGACGGCTTGTGGTGAGCAACCACCCTCTGATCCACGTACGCAAGTACCCCTGGTGCGCACCGTCGCGGTCCATGATGCTGAGGTTGAATCACGCGCTTTTACCGGAGTCGTCGCGGCTCGCGTTGAGAGTGACTTGGGTTTTCGCGTCTCTGGCAAGGTGCTGCAGCGCCTCGTAGACACAGGGCAAACCGTCAAGCGAGGTCAACTGCTGATGCGTATTGACCCTGTTGATCTGAAACTCGCCGCGCACGCACAACAGGAGTCCGTTGTGGCGGCCAGAGCAAGAGCGAAACAAACCGCGGAAGAGGAAGCCCGTTACCGGAATTTGCGTGGCACGGGCGCCATCTCCGTCTCAACCTACGATCAGGCCAAGGCGGCGATGGACACGGCTAAAGCCGAACTTCGAGCCGCCGAAGCGCAAGCGGAAGTGGCCCGTAATGCCACCGGTTATACAGACCTGGTCGCCGATGTTGATGGCACTGTAGTGGCCACCCTGGCGGAGCCAGGGCAAGTCGTTAACGCCGGGCAAGCCGTCGTGCGCATTGCCCACGCGGGGGCCCGTGAAGCTGTCATTCAATTGCCAGAAACATTGCGCCCCCCATTGGGTTCCCGGGGCCAGGCAACCCTCTTCGGAAGGGGCGATGGCACAGCCGCGGCAACGTTGAGGCAGCTTTCCGACGCAGCAGACCCGGGCACTCGCACATTTGAAGCACGATATGTGCTGACTGGAGCGCTTCAGGATGCACCTTTGGGCTCCACTGTGACTCTCCATCTGACAGAGGACCCGATGGCAGCAAGAGCGGGTGTTCAGATCCCGATCAGCGCCTTGCTCGATACCGGTCAAGGCCCTGGGGTGTGGCGTGTTCATGGCCACCCCACCAAGGTCTCCTGGAACCCTGTCACAGTGTTAAACCTTGACAGTGACGCTGCCCAGGTTTCAGGCCAGCTCCGGCAAGGCGATCTGGTGGTCGCCATGGGCGCGCACTTGCTCCATGAAGGGGAGCTGGTGCGCACGCTCGTCCCCTCTGCCGATGTGACAACAGAGGGTGCACGTCCATGAGCGAACGTCGCTTCAACCTGTCGGCACTTGCAGTGCGCGAACGGGCCATCACGCTGTTTCTGATCATGCTGATCTCGCTGGGCGGGATCACGGCCTTCTTCAAGCTGGGACGGGCCGAGGACCCCTCATTCACCATCAAGGTCATGACCATCATCACCGCCTGGCCCGGCGCCAGCGCGCAGGAGATGCAGGATCAGGTCGCCGAGAAGATCGAAAAGCGGCTGCAGGAGCTGCGCTGGTATGACCGCAGCGAAACCTACACCCGTCCGGGGCTTGCCTTCACCACGCTGACCCTGCGAGATAACACCCCACCATCGGCAGTGCAGGATGAGTTCTATCAGGCCCGTAAAAAGGTCGGCGACGAAGTGCGCAATCTGCCACCCGGCGTGCTGGGGCCATTTCTCAACGATGAATATTCCGATGTGACCTTTGCCCTGTTCGCTCTCAAGGCAAGGGGCGTACCGCAGCGTGAGCTGGTCCGGGATGCGGAAATGCTGCGCCAGCGCTTGCTGCACGTGCCCGGAGTGAAGAAGGTCAACATCGTTGGCGAGCAGCCTGAGCGTATCTATGTCGAGTTTTCCCATGAGCGCCTGGCCACGTTAGGGGTCAGCCCGCAAGACGTGTTCACGGCCCTGAACGGCCAGAATGCCTTGACGCCCGCCGGCGCCATCGAAACCAGGGGGCCAGAGGTGTTCATTCGCCTGGACGGCGCCTTTGACGAGCTGCAAAAAATACGCGACACCCCCGTCGTGGCGCAGGGACGCACGCTGACGCTATCTGATATCGCGACGGTGAAACGGGGCTATGAAGATCCGGCGACATTCATCATCCGCAGCGGCGGCGAACCTGCACTGCTGCTGGGGGTTGTGATGCGCGACGGCTGGAACGGGCTCGATCTGGGCGAGGCCCTGGATGACGAAATCACCGCCATCAACACCGAACAACCGCTGGGCATGAGCTTGAGCAAGGTCACCGACCAGGCCGTCAACATCAGTTCGGCGGTCGATGAGTTCATGATCAAGTTTTTCGCGGCGGTACTCGTGGTCATGCTGGTGAGTTTTGTCAGCATGGGCTGGCGTGTCGGTGTCGTGGTCGCCGCGGCCGTACCATTGACGCTGGCCGTGGTCTTTGCCGTGATGCTCGCGACCGACAAGAACTTCGACCGCATCACCCTGGGGTCACTGATCCTGGCCCTGGGGTTGCTGGTGGATGACGCCATCATCGCCATCGAAATGATGGTGGTGAAAATGGAAGAGGGCTATGACCGTATCGCGGCGTCTGCTTACGCCTGGAGTCATACCGCGGCGCCCATGCTCTCGGGCACTCTGGTCACGGCCGTCGGATTCATGCCCAATGGCTTTGCGCGCTCCTCGGCGGGTGAGTACACCAGCAACATGTTCTGGATCGTGGGCATAGCGCTCATTGCCTCCTGGGTAGTGGCCGTGGTGTTCACCCCATACCTCGGGGTCAAGCTGTTACCCGCTGTCAAGAAAGTCGAAGGCGGCCACCATGGGATCTACAACACGCCGCGTTATCACCGCTTTCGCAAACTGCTGGGCAACGTCATCGCCCGCAAGTGGCTAGTGGCAGGCTCGGTGATCGCGCTCTTCGTGGCATCTGTGCTGGGTATGAGCCTGGTGAAGAAGCAGTTCTTCCCGATCTCGGACCGCCCTGAAGTGCTGATAGAAGTGCAGATGCCCTATGGCACCTCGATTACCCAGACCAGCTTGGCGGCGGAGAAGGTGGAAGCCTGGCTGGCCAGGCAGGAGGAGGCCAGGATCGTCACCGCCTACGTCGGCCAGGGTGCACCCCGTTTCTTTTTCTCGATGGGACCAGAGCTGCCCGATCCGTCGTTTGCCAAGATAGTGGTGCGTACGGACAACCAGACCGAACGCGAAGCCCTGAAACACCGTCTGCGGCAAGCCATTGCCGAGGGACTGGCCCCCGAGGCACGGGTGCGCGTCACCCAGCTGGTGTTCGGCCCCTACTCCCCCTTCCCCGTGGCCTACCGGGTGGCAGGGCCGGATCCGGCTGTGCTGCGCAACATTGCGGCTGACGTGCAACAGCTCATGAGCGCCAGTCCACTGATGCGCACGGTCAATACCGACTGGGGCGTACGGGTGCCGACGCTGCACTTCACCTTGCAGCAGGATCGACTGCAAGCGCTTGGGCTGGACTCAAGCTCGGTGGCGCAACAACTGCAATTCCTGCTCAGCGGCATACCGGTCACTGCGGTGCGGGAAGACATTCGCACCGTACAGGTCGTTGCGCGATCGGCGGGCAAGAACCGGCTCGATCCGGCCAGGATTGGCGATTTCACACTGGTCGGCGCCAATGGGCAACGGATCCCGTTGTCGCAAGTGGGCAAGATAGATGTTCGCATGGAAGAGCCGGTCATGCGCCGACGCGACCGGGTGCCGACCATCACGGTACGGGGTGATATCGCCGACAATTTGCAGCCCCCAGACGTATCGACGGCGATCACCCGGCAATTGCAACCCCTCATCGCTGCACTGCCAGCTGGGTACAGCATCGTAGAGGCCGGATCCATCGAGGAGTCAGGCAAGGCAATGGCGGCCATGTTGCCTGTCTTCCCCATCATGCTGGCCATCACCTTGCTCATCATCATCCTGCAGGTGCGCTCGATGGCGGGCATGATCATGGTGTTCCTGACCAGTCCGCTGGGCCTGATCGGCGTGGTGCCGACACTGTTGCTGTTCCAGCAGCCCTTCGGCATCAATGCGCTGGTCGGCTTGATTGCACTGTCGGGCATACTGATGCGCAACACGCTGATATTGATCGGGCAGATCCGTGAAAACGAGCAGGCCGGGCTAGACCCTTTCCATGCGCTCGTTGAAGCGACAGTGCAGCGTGCTCGTCCGGTCATTCTGACTGCACTGGCCGCTATCCTCGCCTTTATTCCGCTAACCCATTCGGTGTTCTGGGGAACACTGGCTTACACCCTGATCGGCGGCACCTTTGCGGGCACTATCCTGACGCTAGTGTTCCTGCCCGCCATGTATTCCATCTGGTCCAGGATCCAGCCTGGCTGAAACAGGGATCAGATAAACCGTTGGAATGCGATCATCCCCGCCCGGCTTCTGAATGTTGTCGATGCATCATCGAGCAGGCAGAGAACAGATGAAAGGTGCGATCATCGCCCTGACACGGCACAGTGCCAGGGCGGTGATACCACTACTGGCGCGCCGCCAGCACCCGCTCCACGGTGTCGACTATGGCCTGGGTCTGGGGATCGATCTCGATGTTGGTCTGCCAGCCCGCCTTGACCCAGCCCAGGTTGGTGCGGGCCAGGGTCTCGGGAATGAGGTTGACGCAGAAGTCGTTCTCGCGCACCTCGCCTATGGTCAGGCTGATGCCGTCGATGCCGATGTAGCCCTTGGTCAGCACGTATTTCATCAGTTCGGGGGCGGGGCGGTACCACAGCTGGCGATTGTTGGGGGTGTCGATGACAGAGGTCACCTCGGCCGTGCCCATGATGTGGCCGGACATGGCGTGACCGCCGATCTCGTCGCCAAAGCGGGCGGCCCGCTCAACATTGACCTTGTCCCCGACCGCCAGCGCACCGAGGTTGGTCAGGCGCAGGGTCTCCTGCATCAGATCGAAGCTGACCAGCTCCCCCTCGATGCGGGTGACCGTCAGGCAGCAACCGTTGTGGGCCACGGAGGCGCCGAGCGCCAGCCCCTCGCCCCAGGCCGGGCTCGGCATGCGGATCACATGGGTGCGAAAGTTGGGCAGCTCTTCGATGGCCACCAGTTCGGCGGTTCCCTGTACTATGCCGGTGAACATGTCTCATCTCCACGCTGTAATAAAATTGTCGGCAGGTTACCCCCGGCCACAGTGCAAGACAAGGGTGCCGGCTGACAAGGCGGGCCCCGATCGTTATAGTGACCCCCTTCAATCCAGGCTTAACGAGGAAACAAAAATGCAGGTATATCAATGCTGTGAAGCCATTCGAATCGCCTACAACCAGATTGGCTCCGGCGAACAGGGCTATGTGCCCCAGGCCATCGCCGCCAGCATACGGGCGCTCAACGCCGTGGCGAGCGACGACAGGGTGCCTGCGGACCTTCGCGAGCAGGCCGCCTACGCCGCCGCCAACCTGCTGATCAGCGATCACGAGGACGCCTGATCCCGGGTAGAAATGCACCGCCAACCTTCCCCGTTGGCGGATTTTCAGGCTAGAATGACACCCCCGCGTTTTGTCTCCTCCCGGCAGGAGATAAAAGCCCCTCTCATTTACCCGTTCTTTTCTCTTTTATCTGATCCACTCGGAGGTGTCAGTGCAACGTTATTGGACCGAGGCGAAGCAGCTCGTTCGTCTAGCCAGCCCCATACTGGTGGCCCAGGTGGCCCAGATCGCCATGAACTTCGTCGATACCGTGATGGCGGGTCAGGTCAGCGCCGTGGATCTCGCCGCCGTGTCGGTGGCCTCCAGCTTCTGGCTGCCGATCATCTTGCTGGTGCAGGGCATCATCATGGCGCTCACCCCCATCGTTTCCCAGCTCAACGGGGCCCGTAAACGGGACGAGATCCGCCCGGCCGTGCACCAGGGCTTCTGGCTGGCGCTGATGGTGACCCCCATCGCCATGGTGGCGCTCTACTTCAGCCCGCTGGCGCTGCAGTTCATGGACGTGGATCCCGTGATGGCGGAGAAGACCGCCGGTTACCTGCACGCCATCCTGTGGGGCCTGCCCGCCTTCGTGCTGTTCCAGGTGCTGCGCAACTTCAGCGAGGGGCTCTCCCACACCATGCCCACCATGGTGATCGGCTTCGTCGGGCTGGCGGTCAACATCCCCGCCAACTACATCTTCATCCACGGCCACTTCGGCATGCCGAAACTCGGCGGGGTCGGCTGCGGCGTGGCCACCGCCATCGTGCTCTGGGCCATGCTGCTGGCGATGATCGCCTACGTGAAGCTCTCCCCCCACTTCAAGAAGATCAACCTGTTCGCCCAGCTGGCGCGCCCCAACGGCAGCCGGATCTGGCGGCTGTTTCGCTTAGGCTTCCCCATCGCCATGGCCATCTTCTGCGAGGTGACCCTGTTCACCGTGGTGGCCCTGATGCTGGCCCCCTTCGGCGCCGAGACGGTGGCGAGCCACCAGATAGCGCTCAACTTCTCCAGCCTGGTGTTTATGCTGCCGCTCTCCATTGGTGTCGGCGTGACCATCCGGGTCGGCCACAGCATAGGGGAAGGTCAGCCGGATCAGGCCCGGGTCGCCGCCCGCACCGGCCTGATGCTGGGCATGGCGGTGGCCGCCGCCACCGCCGCCCTCACCGTGCTGCTGCGCCAGCCCATCGCGGAGATCTATACCGATGACATCCAGGTGATCACGCTGGCGGCTACCTTGTTGTTCTTCGCCGCCATCTACCAGACCTCCGACTCGGTGCAGGTGGTGGCCGCCGCCGCCCTGCGCGGTTACAAGGACACCCAGGCGATCTTCTACATCACCATAGTCGCCTACTGGGGCATGGGGCTGCCCACCGGCATGATCCTGGGACTGACCGACTGGGTGGTGCCGCGCATGGGGCCCCAGGGCTTCTGGGTCGGCTTCATCGTCGGGTTGACCGGCGCCGCCCTGATGCTGGGGGCGCGGCTGCGTCTCATCTATGGCCGATTCGCGAGCCCGGAGGCCTGCACCGCGCTTTCCCGGGCTCAATAAAGGGCGCCACGACGCCGCTCAATGGCGCGGCTCGCCTGCAAAATCAACAGGCTGCGCAAGAACTGGGCAAACAGTCTCCTTTGTGCATGTCCCTTGTTGACAGCCTTTGGGGGCATGGGTAGTATGCCGACCACGCAAGCGACGTCGTGTTCCCTTGCATGATGAAAAGCGGGTTTATAGCTCAGTTGGTTAGAGCACTACCTTGACATGGTAGGGGTCGTTGGTTCGAATCCAATTAAACCCACCACTTTTCGCGATGCGTCCTTAGCTCAGCTGGTTAGAGCACCACCTTGACATGGTGGGGGTCGGTGGTTCGAATCCACTAGGACGCACCATCACGACACTGTTATGCGTCCTTAGCTCAGCTGGTTAGAGCATCACCTTGACATGGTGGGGGTCGGTGGTTCGAATCCACTAGGACGCACCATAACAGTTTGAATAAATTGCAGATGTGGGTTTATAGCTCAGTTGGTTAGAACAGTACTTTGACATGGTGTAGGCGATGTCGTTGGTTCGAATCGAGTTGAACGCAGATGTGGGTTTATAGCTCAGTTGGTTAGAGCACTACCTTGACATGGTAGGGGTCGTTGGTTCGAATCCAATTAAACCCACCACTCCCCTGCAAATGAAAAAGCCGCATTGCGCACCCTGCGTCCTTAGCTCAGCTGGTTAGAGCATCACCTTGACATGGTGGGGGTCGGTGGTTCGAATCCACTAGGACGCACCAAATTAGAAAAGCCCGCTCCTTGAGCGGGCTTTTTGCATTCTGCCTTTTGATTCTGCCTTGTCGCCCTGCCCTCCCGGTCAGCCTGACCCGGCTCAGCCCCGGCTGTGGGGCTGGCTCGCTAGAAGAGATCCAGCTGCTGGCCGCAGATCCGGTCGAACGACTCGCCGATGAAGGGGAGGATGGCGTCGGCGATGGGCCTGAGCTGCTTGTCGATGTAGTGCTCGTAGTCGATGGCGCTGCGCCTGTACTCCAGCGGCTCGGGGCCGCTCAGGGTCATCAGATAGGCGATGGAGCCCCGATGCTGATAACGCTGAGGCAGCCCGCGGCGCAGATTCTCCTCGTCCGCCAGGCGCGCCGCCCGCACATGGGGCGGCACATTCTTCTGATACTCCTCGAGTTTTTGGCGCAGCCGCTTGCGGTAGATGAGCAGATCGTCGTGACGACCGGCCCGGGTCTCATCCACCATGGTGCGCACATAGCCGCTGGGATCTTCATCGTGAAACACCAGCTCATAGAGGCGGGTCTGAAACTGCTTGGCCAGCATGGTCCAGTCGGTGCGCACAGATTCGAGCCCCTTGAACACCAGCTGCTCACTCCCCTCCTGCCCCTCGCCGCCGACCAGGCCGGCATAGCGTTTCTTGCTCCCCTTCTCCAGCCCGCGGATGGTGGGCATCAGGAAGCGGCGGTAGTGGGTCTCGTATTCGATCTCGAGATAACAGGGCAGATCGAACTCGCGCCTGATCAGCGCCGTCCAGTTGTCGTTGATCATGGTGGCCAGCTCGCGGCCAATCTGTTCGGCCTGCTGCGGGCTGGTCTCCCTGTTCAGGTGAACAAAGGTGGAGTCGGTGTCGCCATAGATCACCTCGAACCCCTTCGCCTCTATCCACTCCCGGGTCTGCTGCATGATGCTGTGACCACGCAAAGTGATCGATGATGCCAGCCTGGGATCATAGAAGCGGCAGCCCCCCGATCCCAGCACGCCGTAGAAGGAGTTCATGATGATCTTGATGGCCTGGGATAGCGCCTTGTTGCTAGCCGCCTTGGCTCTGTCCCGCGCCGCCCACAGGGTGGCGATGAGATCCGGCAGGAAGTGCCGCTCGCGGGAGAACAGGGCGCCGCGAAAGCCGGGAATGGCGTGATCGGGATGTTGCAACCCCTCCACCAGCCCCATGGGATCGATGCAGAAGGTGCGGATGATGCTGGGGTAGAGGCTCTTGAAATCGAGCACCAGCACGTGGCGATAGAGACCGGGCTTGGAGTCCATCACATAGCCGCCGGGGCTCGCCAGCCCACCGTCGGCGGGCAGATTGGGGGCCACGTAGCCACCGCGGTGCAATCGAGGCAAATAAAGGTTGGTAAAGGCGGCCACCGAGCCCCCTACCCTGTCCAGCTCCAGCCCGGTGAGGGAGGCGCGCTCGATGGCAAAGGGGATGAGGTGGCAGTAGTCGAAGATCTCCCACACCAGCTTGCAGTCTTCCAGGTTGTAGCGGGCCAGCGCCTCCTTGTCGGAGTGGAACAGTTCAGTAATCTTCTCCCCCCGATTGGCCACATCCTCGATATCCTTGCCGCGGCCAAGCAGCTCGCTCGCCACCGCATCCAGGCTGTAGCTGGCAAACTGCCAGGTGGCGCTTTTCAGGGTATCGATGCCGTCCAGCACCATGCGCCCGGGGATGATGACGTTGCCGGTCTGGGGATCGTTGCGGGATGAGCGCCAGAAGCAGAGCTCGCGCCCCCGTCCGAGCCGCAGCCGCCGCTTGCCCAGCTCGGCGCGGCGCAGCAGCAGGCGAAAGTCAAAATTGACCACGTTCCAGCCAATCACCAGATCGGGGTCGTGCAGGCTGAACCAGCTCTCCAGCGCGCCAAGCAGGGCGCTTTCATCCGTCACCCACTCGACCTTGGTGCCCCAGCTGTCGGCATCCGCCTCCGGGGTGCCTATCATGATGACCCGCGCATCCTGCTCGCTGTAAAGACCGACCGAGAAGAGCGCCCCGTCCATGGCGCACTCCACATCCAGCGACACCCAGGAGAGGGTGGGCGTCACCGCCTGGGGCGCGCAGCGTGCCTCGTTCACCTCCCAGTAGCCCTGCCTGCCACCCTTCTTCACCGCCCGGCCATCGAAGCGCACGCCAGCGGTGATGAAGCGCTCCATCAGGAAGCGCTCCGGCAGCCGGATATCCGCCTCGAAGTGCTCCAGCCCGCGAATGAGCAGCAGCTCGATGGCCCGGTGAAAGGCGCTCAAGGTGGCGAAATAGCAGCCCACCACGGGGCGGCCATCGAAGGTGTGCATCGGCAGGCGGCGAAACCGCCCCCTCACCCCGGCGCCTTTGAACAGCTCGGCGGCTTCTGCCATATGGCTCTGTGGCAGAAAGAACACCGGCTCCTGCCCCGGCACCACCACCCGCACCGGCCCCTGCGCACTCCAGAGCCACATCACGATCTCGGTGGTGGCGGCGTGCCCGTCGCGGCCGCGCACGTCCCGACCGTGGCGGGTCAGGATAAAACCGTCGAGCGGCGGGGTGGCGGGAACGGGGGGCTGGGTCGCGGTCATGGGCAATAAGGGGTCGGCCTTGGGATGGGACTATTGTACGTTCATACAGTGCCTGCTCGCAATCGTCGCGCCAGGCTGCGGGGCGGGAGTCAAACTGGTAAGCTCGATCCCGTCGTCATCCCCATCAACCCTTTTATGACCGCGCTTCTTTATCACCGCGCTTCGCCGACGAAAGACGAAAGGAGTCACTGTGGCAATCTATTCCCTGCTGGATCGGCTCGCCATCCCCTACCAGCGTATCGATCACCCCCCTGTTTTTACCTGCGAGGAGGCGAGCAGGCTGCTGCCCGACCTGCCCGCCGCCAAGACCAAAAACCTCTTTTTGCGCGACCCAAAAAGCGAGCGGCTGTTTCTGGTGGTGAGTCCGGAGGAGAGCCGGGTCGATCTCAAGGCACTGGCGGCACGGCTCGGGGTCAAGCGGCTGAGCTTTGGCTCCCCAAAGCGGCTCGATGCAGTGCTCGGCCTCACCCCGGGTTCGGTGACCCTGCTCGCCATGGTGCGCGATAGCGAGCATGCCGTGGAGCTGGTGGTGGACGAAACCATCTGGCAGGCCGAGCAGGTGCAGTGCCACCCGCTGGTCAACACCGCCACCCTGATCATCCGCCTCGACGATGTGCGCCGTCTGCTGACCCATTTGGGCCGAGAGGCCTGCGTCATGGCATTGCCGAGCGTGGCAGCCGATTAGATGGCCGGCACCGCCCTCAGGATGCAGCACCCACCAGAGCCGACCCCTTTCGAATGCCACCTGGCGCCGTCATCTGGTCGAGTGTGCCGAGGCGGGGGGGCGGGAATGGGGGGCTGGGTCTTAGTCATGGGCAACAGGGGATCGGCCTTGGGATGGGACTCTTGTAAGTTCATACAGTACCCGGCCGCCATTATCCCGCGCCATGGGGCGGCCCGCTGATGGGGGTCGAGTCTGCCATCCAGGGCCAGATTGGTGCATAGTCAGGGTATCATCCGTCCATCGTCTCCTTTTATGGCACCGGGGGCATCATGCGCATCGCTCTGTTCATTCCCTTGCTGGCCCTGGGCCTTGCGGGCTGCAGCAACACCTCCTCGTCAGGCACCAGCGTGGGGCTTGGCTCCGGCGGCTATTACGGCAGTCACTATGGCGACTCTTACTGGTGGTATGACGACTATTACGGCTATTGGAATGACTACTATCCCTGGTGCTGCGACAACCAGGGGGAGTTCGATGAGCTGATCAAGAAGTGGTGGAGCGGGCTCGATCCGAAGCGCCAACAGGAGATCAAGGATAAGTATCAGGATTGGCAGGAGAACAATGGCCAGCCAGACGTGGCCGCCCTGCGGGGGGAGCTGGCGGGCCGCTGGAATGCCATGACGCCGGAGCAGCAGCAGGCCCTGCGCGACAACCGGCAGAACATAACCAGCGTCAGCAATCCGGACAAGGGCCCGCGCTCACCACTGGACTACAGAGTCGGTACTCTCCCCAGTGGCGATAATGGCATGCTGCTACCTACGCCGCGGCCCAAGGTGGATAATGGCTTGCTGACACCCGGGACACAGCCCAAGGCCGACGGCGGCCTCTTGACCCCCGGGACCCAGCCCAGGGTGGATACCAGACCGCACCTTCCCCGCACCATGACCCCCCCGGTGCACGCCCCCACCGTCAGACCGGCGATAAGGCCTGGTTTCACCCCCATGCGCAACTTAGGGGGCGGAGGCCGCCGCCGCTAGCCCCCATCCCTCTCGGCGAGCGCGAGGGATGCACTATCCTGATGCAGCAGGATCACCGCCCAGCAAGGAGCACGACATGACACAACAGTGGCAACGCATTTCCTCCCGCCTCACCGACGTGGGCGGTATCCCGGTGGCCCGCGCCCTCCCGGTCAAGGAGCGGCGCACCATAGGCCCCTGGTGCTTTCTCGATCACATAGGGCCGACCCGCTTCGCCCCCGACGCCCCCGGGCTGGACGTGGGGCCTCATCCCCACATCGCCCTGCAGACCTTCACCTGGATGCTGGCGGGGGAGATTTTGCACCGTGACAGCCTGGGCAGCGAGCAGGTGATCCGCCCGGGTCAGGTCAATCTGATGACCGCCGGACGCGGCATCGCCCACACCGAGGAGTCCCTGGCGGGCAACCCCGACCTGCACGCCGCCCAGCTCTGGATAGCGCTGCCACAGGCGCACCAGGAGACCCAGCCCCGCTTCGATCACTACCCCCTGCTGCCCAGCTGGCAGGAGAGCGAGACCACCCTGACCCTGCTCATCGGCGAGCATGCCGGGCGCCAAGCCCCCACCCTCAGCTTCTCCCCTATCCTAGGGCTGGACTTGCACTCGCCCCATGGCGGGCACATTGTGCTGCCGCTGGATCCCGCCTTCGAGCACGGACTCTTCCCCTTGCAGGGAGAGGCGACCATAGCAGGGGAAGCGCTCGCCCCAGAGCAGCTCCTCTATCTGCCGCCGGGCACCCGGGAGCTGAGGGTGACACTCGGCCCAGACACTCGCCTGCTGCTCATCGGCGGCGAGCCCCTCTCCGAGCCGCTGCAGATCTGGTGGAACTTCGTGAGCTTCAGTCCAGAGGCCATTCGCACCGCAGCCGCGGATTGGGAGAGCGGCCATCCCCGCTTCGGCGAGGTCAAGGGTTACCCCGGCCCCCGCCTCAAGGCCCCCCCCCTGACGGGACGCTAGACCGGCCCGTCGCCCCAATGAAAAAGAGCGCCTATGGCGCTCTTTTTCATCAACGGGATCCGGGCTCTCGTCAGAACTCTTCTTCCTGCTCCGCCTTCAGCCTGGCACGACGGGCCATGGCCTCTTCCTGCGCGCTCTCGATCTCGTGCAGCACCCCATCCACATCGATGGCCTCGGCACTCTCCTCGAACAGGCCGGTCAGCTCGGTTTCCGGGCCGAGCTTGCCATCTTCGAACAGGGCCCACATCTCCCTGGCATAGCGGGTCTTGAGCAGCTCGGGGGCATAGATGCCGTAGTAGTTGCGCATGTTGTTGACGTCCCGCTCCAGCATGGCCCTGGCCTGGTTGTTGGCGGCGGCATTCACCACCTGGGGCAGGTCGATGATGACGGGGCCCTGCTCGTCCACCAGCACGTTGAACTCGGAGAGATCCCCGTGGATGAGGCCGGCGCAGAGCATGCGCACCACGTAGCGGATCACCTTGCCGTGATCGATGAGCGCCTGCTCGGGCGAGAGCGCCACGTCGTTGAGGCGGGGCGCCACGTTGCCGTCGGCGTCCGTGATGAGCTCCATCAAGAGCACGCCGTCCAGGCAGACATAGGGGGTCGGCACCCGCACGCCGGCGGCGGCCAGCTTGAACAGGGCGTCCACCTCGGTGTTCTGCCACACCTCTTCGTGCTGCTTGCGACCGTACTTGGAGCCCTTCTCCATGGCGCGGGCATCGCGGCTGCCCCGCACCTTGCGCCCTTCCTGATAGACCACGGCCTGCTTGAAGCTGCGCTTGGAGGCTTCCTTATAGACTTTGGCGCAGCGGATCTCGTCGCCGCAGCGCACCACATAGACGTCGGCTTCTTTGCCGCTCATCAGCCGGCTGATGACATCGTCGACCAGGCCGTCATCAACCAGAGGTTGGATTCGATTTGGAATTTTCATGACCGCCCTTTTACCTTATTTGCACCTTATTTGCACCTTGTTTGCGCCTGTTTGCGCGTGACGGGAGGCCAGACAGGGCCCCGCTTTGCTCCCCCACCGGCCACTTGCCGGGGGTGGCCCGGTGTGCCCTGCGCCCGCCGCCTCTCCCTGGCCGTCAAAACGGCCCGCAAGGGAGCCCTGTCGTTCAAGGCTCGGGGGGCAGACCCTGGCGAATGCGCCGGATCCCCTCCTCGTAGAGGCCATCCTCCCCTTCATTATCCGCCTGGGTCTCGAAAATCTTGAGAAACCACATGTACTGCTCGGGGAAGCGGCCAAGCTGCTGCTCCACCATGCGGTTCATGGCGTTGACGTCCGCCTCCAGATCCGGGGTGGGATAAGGGTCGAACGGCGGCTCCACCTCGAGCCGGTAGCAGCCCAGATCCTCGTCATAGCAGGCCAGGATGGGCACCGCCCGGGCGCCGGTCAGCTTCACCAGCTTGGGCAGGGCCGGCAGGGTCGCCTTGGGGTGGCCGAAGAAGGGCACGAAGATGCTCGCCTCCCGGCCGTGATCCTGGTCCGGCAGATAGAAGAAGCTGTCGCCGCCGCGCAGGGCCTTGATGGCCGGCTTGATGCCGACGCTGCGCTCATAGACACGCCCCCCCTTGCTGCGCTCGCGGTTGATGTACCAGTCGAACACCGCATCCTTGGGGCTCTTCATCATGGTGCACAGGGGCACCCCCTCATCGGTCAGGTAGCGGCCTATCATGTCCACCGCCCAGGTGTGGGGCACCACGAAGATCATGGGGCGTCCGGCGGCCAGCTCGGCCTCTATATGCTCCCAGCCACGCACCTTGATGCGCCCTTTCAGGAAGGCGGGACTGCGCCAGGTGAGCTCGCCAAAGCCCATGAAGGTCTTGAGACCGACCCGAATGGACTTGAGCAGCAGCCGCTCGCGCCCGGCCGCGTCCAGCGCGGGGAAACAGATCTTGAGGTTGGTCTCGGCGATGTAGGCCTGCTTCCTGGAGAAGCGCAGCAACAGGGGGGCCAGGGCATCTGCCAGCTTGTCTCTGTAGCGGGCCGGGATCCAGGCCAGCAGGGAGAGCAAGGCAAGTGCCAGCCAGCTGCCCCACAGACGGGGGTGCAGCAGACGCAGATGAAAGGAGGTGTCAAACACCGGATCTTGTGCGGACATGGTCGCCATCGAATCATCAAAACAGACCGTCATTTTAGTGATCCTGACAATTTTTTCTACCCGGGATCCCCCAAGGCGGGTTTCCAAGTCACTGATCAGACTAGTTAGAAATAAAAAGTGGCCCACATGGGGCCACTTGCAATCGCGCATTAAGTTGCGGTTCAGGAATGAGGGCTGAGTCCCTTGCGGATGCGACGTATCCCCTCTTCGTAGAGGCCGTCTTCCCCCTCCTGATCCTCGCGGGTATCGAAGATCTTGAGGAACCACATGTACTGACCCGGGTGGCGGGTCAGCTGCCGCTCCACGCTGTCGTTCATGCGGCAGGTGTCGGCCACCAGATCATCGCTCGGGTAGTCGGCGAAGGGGGCCTCTATCTCCAGCCGGTAGCAGTGCGCCGCCTCGTCATAGCAGGCCAGCACGGGCACGGCGCGAGCACCGGTCAGCTTGACCAGCCGTGGCAGGGCCGGCAGGGTCGCCTTGGGATGCTTGAAGAAGGGCACGAACAGGCTCGCCTCGCGCCCATGATCCTGATCCGGCAGGTAGAAGAAGCTCAGGCCCGATTTCACCGCCTTGATCACCGGCTTGATGCCGGCGCTGCGTTCATAGACGCGGCAGCCATTCTTGGCGCGCTCGCGGTTGATGTGCCAGTCGAACACCGGGTTGCGGGCGCTCTTCATCATGGTGCACATGGGCAGGCCCCGCTGGGAGAAGTAGTAGCCCGCCGCATCGATGGGCCAGCTGTGGGGCACCACCAGGATCACCGGGCGGCCGGCGGCTTGCTCGGCCTCAACGTGTTCCCATCCGCTCACCTGGATGCGCTTCATCAGGTACTCGGGGCTGCGCACCGTGAACTCGCCAAACCCCAGCAGGCTCTTGAGGCCGACCCGGATCGAGGTCATCAGTATGGCGTCCCGCTCTGCCTCGCTCTGCTCCTTGAAGCAGATGGCGAGGTTGGTTCTGGCGATGTAAACCTGCTTTTTCGAAATCTTGAGCACCAGGGGCGCCAGGGCGTCCGCCAGCTTGTCACGCAAACGGGGCGGCACATAGGCAAGCACGCCGAGCACGGCGAGGGCAAGCCAGCTAAACCAGTAACGCGGGTGCAGCAAACGGGTCTGGAAGGCGGAGTCAAACACGGGATCTTGGGAGGACATGGGTACTATCAAAGAGTAGAAGTGGGCACTTGCGGCAATCCTGACAGGTAATACCAGTGAAAACCACCTTAATATCACCTGAATGAACGACTATTTGAGCCTTTTCACGGATTGACAGCGCCCCTGACCCCTAGTCAGTGAGCGCCGCTCATCCCTTGTACTGGCGCCGGATGCAGCAGACCCCGCCAGGCGGGGTCTGCTCTTGGTCGAGACCGGCTGCTACCTTAGCGGCGCAGGGGCTGCTCCAGCATGTCAGTCTGGCCCAGGGGCAGGAAGAACATCAGGTAGCGCAGCGCCACATAACCGACGATCAGGGTCGCCGCACCGAGTTCCAGATAGGCCAGCTGATTGATCTGCGCCGCATAGTGGGCCGCCTCTGGCCACTGCGACAGCAGCTGACCCACCTTGAACAGGGCGGTGGCGCCGATCACCAGGGGGAAGGTGAAGGCGGCATAGCCCGGCGAGAACGGCAGGCGCAGCAGCTTGATGAAGGCCAGGTAGATGATGCCTGTCATCAGCACGGCTATCCCCAGCAGCACGGCCACCAGCAGCAGGGAGGGATCCTGGCTCACGGTGAGGTAGCCGGCGAGCGACAGACTGGCGGGGGCCGCCAGGATGGCGATGGTGGGCTTGGCGGCATCCGGCACCTCGTGGCTGAAGATGAGGCGATAGAGCATCAGCGGCAGCATCAGACCGTAGCAGGCCATGCCGAACCAGAGCAGGCCATTGGCCAGGGCGGCGAAGGGGCCACCCGGGTAGGCGACGTCGGCCACTATGATCCCCACCGGCGGCACGAACCAGCTCGGCACCATGTGGTGGATCTCAAACGCCTTGGCCCTGTGCCAGACAAAGGTGGCGAGGAAGGCCAGGTGAATGATCACCGCAAACAGCCAGAGCCCCTGGCCCAGGGTCGGGGCCAGCAGCCCCACCGCCTTGGAGACCACCATGGTCCCCATGGCATAGGTGGGCACCACGCTGCCCACCACGGGGTGGGCGAGATCCTGCCACAGCAGACGCGGGTGCAGCAGGAACTTGAAGGTGAGGACGAGGAGCAGCACGGCGGCGATGGCGGCCCCCAGCAGTTGCAGGCGGCCATCGAACTGACCGGCATTTTCCCAACACCAGCCGAGGCTGGCGATCCCGAGTGCCAGCCCGGCCATGGGGGTCGGGGCGGCGGCAAGGGAGCGACGGGTGCGTGCGATCATGACTGGTACCCTCTTACTTGATGACGATGTGCATAGGATAAAGAGGGTCTATCGTTTACGATATCTAAATGAATTGAACTAAGCGTTTAGGAAAATCAAACGACATGAAGCTGACCCTGCAACAACTCAAGGTGTTCGCCACCATAGCCCGCCACGGCAACCTGGGGGGCGCGGCCAGCGAGCTCTGCCTCAGCAAGGGGGCCGTCTCCCAGTCGTTGCAGGAGCTGGAGCGCCAGCTCGCCACCCCGCTGTTCGATCGGGTGCATCCGAGGCTTCAGCTCAACAGCGAGGGGCGCCTGCTGCAACCGGCCGCCGAGGAGCTGCTGACCCGGATGCAGGAGATAGAGCAGCTATTTGGCCCGGACGCCGAGCCGAGCGGCCAGCTGCGCCTGGGTGCCAGCCAGACCATAGGCAACTATCTGTTGCCTGCCCTGCTGGCGGGGAGCGCCCAGGCGCTGGGCGCCGCCCCCAGAGTGACCATCGCCAACACCCACCTCTTGTGCCACTCCCTCGCCCACTTCGAGCTGGATCTGGCCCTCATCGAGGGGGAGAACCATCACCCGGATCTGGTGAGCGAGCCCTGGCTCGAAGACGAGATGCTGATCATTGCCCCACCCCAGCACCCCCTGGCCGGGCAGCTGGAGCTCCCCCTTTCCCTGCTCGCAGGCGAAACCTGGGTGCTGCGCGAACCCCAGTCAGGGAGCCGCGAGCAGTTCGAGCAGCAGATCCAGCCCAGGCTGCCGCGCTGGCAGGCGGGGCTCGAGCTCAACACCCTGGAGGCGGTGATGCTGGCGGTGGAGAAGGGGCTCGGCATCTCCTTTATCTCCCGCCTCGCGGTCTCCGATCGCCTGCACAGCGGCCGTCTGGTGGCGCTCACCCCGAGCCAGAGCTTCCCCCGCCAGCTCTCCCTCGTCTGGCACAAGCAGAAGTTCCACTCCGCGGCCCTGCGCCGCTTCCTCGCCTTCTGCCGCGCCCAGACCCTGCCCGCCCCCTGAAGGGCGATCAGGGTCAAACAACAGAGGGCGCCGTGGCGCCCTCTGTTTTGCGGAAATGTGTTGCGGGGATCTCTTGCAGGATGACGTGCGGCGCCATCAGCCCCCCCGGTGCAACCCCGCCTCGACCCAGCCCAGCACCCGCCGCGTCAGGGCATGGGGCACCCAGGGGGAGTCCAGCAGCCGGTGGCGCAGGCAATCGGCGAAGTGATCCGCCTCGTGCTGCATGCCGCCCCCCTGCACCGGCAGGTAGATGTCCGCCGGCCAGGCGGCAGGGGGCGTATCCCCCTGCCAGCGAATGTGCTGGGGGTTCCACCACTTGCCCTCGATGACCAGGGTCCACGCCTCCCCCGAGAGCCAGGCGTCCCGGTCGAGATCCTCGACGATGGAGGCGCCAAGCTCGGCCGAGAAGGGGCCGCCGAAGCGGAAGCGGGCCGCGAGATCCACCTCCCCCGGCGCCCTGTCCAGCGCCACCTCGGGGGCCTGGGTCGCGAGCCCCAGCCGCTCGCAGAAGGCGGCATAGAGCCAGAGCGGATAGACCCCCACATCCCAGGCGGCGCCGCCGTCCAGGGACGGATCGAACAGCTTGCCGACCCGGGGCGGGGCCGAGCCGAACGCCGCGCGCAGGCTGCGGGGCGCGGGCAGCAGGGGCAGCCGCTGCAACAGGGCCCGCATGGCGGGGAAGCACATCACCTTCATGGCTTCCAGCAGCAGCAGGCCGCGCTCATGGGCAAGCGCCACCAGGGCGTCCCACTCCGCCACCCGGGTCACCGCCGGTTTCTCCACCAGCACGTGCTTGCCCGCCAGCAGCATCTGCCTGATCAGGGCGGCGTGCTCGGGGTGGATCACCGCCACATAGACGGCATCCACCTCGGGGCTCTGTGCCAGGGCCTGATAGCTGCCATAGGCCAGCGCCAGCCCCTGATCACGGGCGAACTCGTCGGCCCGCCCCTGATCCCGGGCGGCGATCGCCACCACGCGCCCGCCCCTGGCGTACAGATTGACGTCGCGGCAAAAACGCCTGGCAATGGCTCCCGCCCCGGCTATCCCCCAGCGCAGCAGTGGCGCTGTTCCCTGTGATTGCATCTCGTCTCCTCGTATGGGTAATGCCCTTCCCCCCCCTTTATGGCGAGGGAAGGCGCGGCACCGGTCTCTGCTCAGGCTGCTCTGCGGCTCAGGTCCTGGCCAGGCTGCGCAGCCAACTTATCTCGTCGCCCCAGATCGTCTCGTCTATGGTCTCGAGGATAAGCGGAATGCCGTCGAAACCTGCGTCATTCACGATGTGGTCAAGCACAGCCTCACCGGCCCGTCAGCTTGCAGCCTGATCGAGCTGCAGGCTGCGCAGCCAACGTATCTCGTCACTCCAGAGAGTCTCGTCTATGGTCTCGAGGATAAGCGGAATGCCGTCGAAACGGTGATCGTTCATGATGTGGTGGAATACCGCCTCCCCCAGGTTCCCCTCCCGCAGGCTGTGGTGGCGATCGACCCGACTACCGAAGGTACACTTGGCACCGTTGATATGCATCCCCTTGAGGTACTCAAAGCCGACGATGCGGTCAAAGTCGGCGAACACGGCGGCGCAGGATGCCGGGGTGCGCAGATCGTAACCGGCGGCGAAGGCGTGACAGGTGTCGAAGCAGACCCCGACCCGACTCTTGTCCTCCACACCCTCGATCAGGGTGGCCAGGTGCTCGAACGACCAGCCGAGGTTGGTGCCCTGGCCGGCGGTGTTCTCGATCACCGCCGTGACCCCCTGGCTTCGCTCCAGCGCCCAGTTGATGGACTCGCTAACGAGTTTCAGGCTCGCCGCCTCGGGGATCTGCTTCAAGTGGCTGCCGGGGTGGAAGTTGAGGTAGCAGAGCCCGAGCTGCTCGCAGCGCCTGATCTCGTCCAGGAAGGCATCCCGGGACTTGGCCAGGGCATCGGGGTCGGGATGGCCCAGGTTGATGAGGTAGCTGTCGTGGGGCAGGATCTGCTCGGGGCGAAAACCGGCTTTCTCGCAGGCCGCCTTGAAGGCGCGGATGCTGGCCTCGGAGAGTGGCGCCGCCTGCCACTGGCGCTGGTTCTTGGTGAACAGGGCGAAGGCGTTGGCCCCGATAGCCTGGGCGCGGGCTATGGTGTTCTCCACCCCGCCGGCCGCACTGACGTGGGCTCCGATAAATTTCATCTCATCTCCTCTGCGCGCTTGCTGGGTGCGCCCGTCTCGCGGTCGCGAGGCGCGGCAACCCTGATGGGGCGTCATTATGCCCAAGCCAGCCCCTTGCGCCAAACCGGGATTGTCGATGGCGGCAATGGAAAAGGCGCCCGCAGGCGCCTTGGTGATCATGGATGTCGGGCTCGCCTCAATAGGCCAGACCGGCACCATAGGGGTAGAGCGGGTTCGCGGAGTCCTTCGCCACGTCCGGGTGCTGGTTTTGCACCGCCTGCCAGCTGGAGGGCAGCTCGAAGGGCAGCTTGCCGCTGGCCTTGACCTTGCCGCTGATGACGTCGAACAGCGCCTGATCCAGGGCACCGAAGTTGGCGAGCAGCACCTGGGCCGCCGGTGCCACCTCGGTCAGGATGGCGGGCCTGTCCAGATAGACGGAGAGCACCATGGGCACCCCGGCCTGCGTGATGGTCTGGATGGCGGCGTACTCGTCCGCCCCGCGGTAGACCCCCTCGTGGGCCGTCTCCTGCACCACCTGATCGGCACTGGCAAAGCCGAGCTGACCGAAGTGGATGCTGCCAAACGGGAAGCGGGGATCCTGCTCACCCGGGGCGTTGACCCGCACTATGGCGAGATCGGCCTGAGCCAGCTCAGTCACTACGGTGTAGCCGTTGGCCGCGGCCACCTCGGCATTGACGTTGTGCAGGTAGACCCGCTTGCCGTCCGCCTTGAGCGGCAGCAGGGATCCCTCGTTCTTCAGCAGCACGTGGGACGCCGCCTGGGCGGCCTGGGCGGCCTGCTGGAACTCGGCCTTGCCCACCAGAGCCACCGCAGCCTGGGTATCCACATAGGGGTTCTCGAACAGTCCCAGGGCGAACTTCTGCTCCAGGATCCGCTCGGCCGAGGTGGTGATGGCCGCCTCGGTCACCAGGCCGCTCTGCACCGCAGCCAGCAGGGGGGCGGGATCTTCCACGCCGCCAAACTGATCCACCCCGGCGTCGATGGCCTTGGCGTAGCGCTCGGCCTTGGTGAGCTTCTCCACCCCCCAGGACATGCCAAAGGGCACAGTCCAGGGGCTGACCCCCGCCGTTACCTCATCCTGGGTCAGCCCCTGCTCGCAGCGGGCGTTGCAGTCGTTGACTATGCCCCAGTCGCTCAGCACCACGCCGTCGAACTTGAAGTGGCCCCTCAGCAAGTCGGTGAGGATCTGGCGGTTGAAGCCAAAGCCCACCTCCTCGATGGCCTGACCTTCATGGGTCAGCCCCTCGGGCAGGGCGTAATAGGGCATCACGGCCCCCACCCTGGCCTCGAAGGCCCCCTCGAACGGCACCAGGTGATAGGCGAACTGGCCGCCCGGGTAGACCTGCTCCTTGCCCCAGGGGTTGTGGGCATCCAGGCCATCTTTCTGGGGACCGGCCCCGGCGAAGTGCTTGACCACGGTGACCACGCTCTCCGGGCCGATCCCGTCGCTCCCCTGCTGGAAGCCCTCGATGTAGGCCTTGACCAGGGATTTGGCGAGCAGGTTGTCTTCACCGAAGGTGCCGTTGATGCGGCCCCAGCGCGGCTCGGTCGCGAGATCCGCCTGGGGAGAGAGGGCCTCGTGAATGCCGACGGCCCTGTACTCCTGGCGGGCGATGTCGCCAAAGCGCTGCACCAGGGCGGCATCGCCGATGGCGGCGAGACCCAGGGTCTCGGGCCACTGGGAGAAGGCCCCGGCGCCTATGCTGGTGGCGTTGGGATCATGGGTGAAGTGGTTGCGGGGATCCGTGCTCACCGTCATGGGGATGCCGAGCCCCACCCCTTCCAGCAGGGCCTGCAGCCGGTTGTTGTCGTCGGCGATGGCCGCCGGATCCCCCGCCATGCGGGTGATGAAGGTATTGACGCCATCCTCCCGCAGCATCTTGTCCATGGCGGTGAGGTTGACCCGCCCGTCTGCGTCCAGCACCAGGGTGCCGTGCATCATCAGGCCCGCCTTCTGGGCCAGGGAGAGCCTGCCCACCAGATCCCGGGCCCGCTCGGCGGCGCCGAGGCGCCAGTCTTCATAGGGGGTCAGGGCACCGCTGCCATCGAGATCCTTGAATTGCAGGCCGTCCTGCTCGATGAGGGTGACGGTACGGTGGCCCAGGGTGGGCTGCGCCGGCTTGGGGGTGGAGTCGTTGTCATTGCACCCTGCCAACAGCAGGGCCCCTATGGCGAGGGCGACGCGGGTTCGGGAGAGCGAGTGGTGTTTCATTATTGTTATCTTCCTTGTGTGTAGGAGTGGCCACTCTATGCAAAATCGGCCCGCCTCACTTGCCCTGCGGGTGCAGGGAATTGCCGGTTGGGAGCAAGTTCAAAAAGTGTGAAAAGGGTTGCAGGGTTACCCTTGGTTACATTTCTGAAACATGAAGCCGAACCTGGCTCACGGCAATTCATGGCCGTTGGCGGATGATGGTGGGCCACCGCCGACAAGGATTTTCGCCGTGAAGACAGTCTCCAACCGGATAGCCCTGCACTGCCTCAACCACTGGCAGAGACAGGGACGGGATCCGGCCCAGCTCCTGCAAGGTGCCGGTATTGCCAAAGAAGAGCTGCTGCTCCCACAGGGGCGGATCGACGCCCAGCGCCACTTCCGGCTGCTGACCCAGGTCGCCCCCCATGTGGACATGGCCCACAAGTGGTCGCCCCCCTCGCTCTCGGGGCTCTTCGCCGACTACCTGCCGCTGGCGAGCCTGTGCTGCAACGCTGCCACCCTGCGCCAGGCCCTGCACTTCTTCCTCGCCTACCGCCCCCTCATCGGCGAGTGCGACCGGATACTGCTGCGGGAGGAAGAGGGACAGGCCAGGCTCAGTTACCATTCGGAGTCCGATCACCCGGACGTGATCGCCATGAGCAGCCTGGCCAACCTCGGTCACCTCTATGCCCTGCTGCAGTTCTACCACCCAGGCCAGGGCCGACTGGTGCTGCCCACCCCGGTGCGGCCCAGGCTGTGGCGCGAGCTGGGGGCCTGGTTGGGGGATCGGCTGCAACGGGGAGAAGGCTTTGAGCTGCGCTTCCCCGCGGCCTTGCTCGATCTCGCCCACGGGGGCTGCAACGGCCCCCTGCAACCCCTGCTGCTGGGGGAGCTCGACGGCCAGATGCGGTTGCTGCGCCCGAGCAGCCACTACAGGGAGCGGGTGCTCGGGCTCATCCGCCAGCGGCTCTGGCAGGAGAGCGTCGACTCCCCCACCCTGCTGGCGGGGATCTGCGAGGCCCTCAGGCTGACCCGCTGGACCCTCAACCGCCACCTGCGCGAGGAGGGGTGCCACTTCTCAGGATTGCTGGAGCAGGTCAGAAGAGAAGAGGCCTGCCGTCTGCTGCAGGATCCCGGCCTGCAGCTGCAGGAGGTGGGCGGGCGCCTCGGGTTTGCCAGCCAGAGCAGCTTCACCCGCTTCTTCAAGGAGGCGTTCGCCCTCTCCCCCAGCGAATACCGCTCAAGGCGCAGCCGGCTCTGACTCCCCGGCCAGGGCCCCGGCGAGCAGGTCCGCCAGCCAGTGGATGAAGAGCTGGACCCTGGGCGCCAGCTGGCGGCGATGGGCATAGAGGGCGTGGATGGGGAGCGGCGGCGCCTGCCACCGGGGCAGCAGGCTTATCAGCTCGCCGCGCCCGAGCAGCCCCTCCACCCCTACCCTCGGCATCTGTATAATGCCAAGCCCCGCCAACGCCGCCGCCAGGTAGGTCTCGCTGTCATTGACCATCAGGGCCCCCGCCATCGGCAAGAGGGCGCGGCTGCCATCCTCTTGCTGGTACTCGAAGCCCGGCTCGCTGCGCCCCTGCCCCGACCCATAATGGACCAGCCGGTGCCCGGCCAGATCTGCCAGGGTCTGCGGCACCCCGTGACGGGCCAGGTAGGCGGCGCTGGCGCAGTTGATCTGGCGATAGTGGCCGAGCGGCCGCGCCACCAGGCTGGAGGGCTCCAGCGCCCCGACCCGTACCACGCAATCGAAGCCATCTCGCACCAGATCCACCCGCCTGTCCGTGCTGCTCAGCATCAGCTGCAAGTCGGGGTGCTGCGCCAGGAAGGCGGGCAGCGCCGGGATCACCAGATGGCGCGCCATCCGGCTTGGCATATCTACCCGCAGTTGCCCCGAGATCTGGCCCCCCTGGCGAAACAGACCGTCAAACTCCTCCATGTCCGCCAGCAGATCCCGGCACCTGGCGTAGCAGAGCTGGCCATCCGTGGTGAGCTGCACCCGTCTCGTGGTGCGCAGCAGGAGCCGGGTGCCCATGCGCTCCTCCAGCCGGCGGATGGCGGCGGAGAGGGTCGCCTTGGGGATGCCCAGCTGCTCGGCGCAGCGGGTAAAGCTCTCGAGTTCGGCGACCCGCACGAACAATTTCATCGCATCCAGTTGATCCATGACCTGATTGTCTCTTCAAGCGGAACAGTGATTTCATTATCACGCTATTTATCCGGCATTAAAGGAACAATACAGTGATCCGGTCGGCTCGCACCGAGCCCTTGTCATTCACCCAGACAGGAGTCACACCATGACCAGACCCATAGCCCTCATCACAGGCGCCAGCCGTGGCCTTGGCAAACACAGCGCCCTCGCCCTCGCGGCCAAGGGGGTGGATCTCATCATCACCTACCGCAGCCAGGCCGACGAGGCGGCCGCCGTGGTGGCAGAGGCCCGGGCCCGCGGGGTCCAGGCCCATGCCCTGGCGCTGGATGTGGGGGTGAGCGCCTCCTTTGTCGCCTTCGCAGAGGAGGTGAAGCAGCTGCTCGCCCGGGAGTGGCAACGGCCGCAGTTCGACTACCTGGTCAACAACGCCGGCATCGGCATTCATGCGAGCTTCGAGCAGACCACGGAGGAGCAGTTCGACACCCTGCTCAACATCCACCTCAAGGGGACCTTCTTCCTGACCCAGAGGCTGTTGCCACTTATCCGTGACGGCGGGCGCATCATCAACCTCTCCACCGGCCTCACCCGCTTCGCCATGCCGGGTTACGCCGCCTATGCCGCCATGAAGGGGGGCGTGGAGGTGCTGACCCACTATCTGGCCAAGGAGCTGGGCCCTCGCGGCATCGCGGTCAACGTGGTGGCCCCCGGCGCCATCGAGACCGACTTTGGCGGCGGCGTGGTGCGCGACGACAAGGGGGTCAACGCCTTCCTCGCGCGCCAGACGGCGCTGGGGAGAGTCGGCCAGCCCGACGACATTGGCGGTGTCATCGCCGCCCTGCTCTCCGACGACAACCGCTGGATCACCGCCCAGCGCATCGAGGCCTCTGGGGGCATGTTTATCTAGGCCGCCTTGCCCCAACAACACAAAAACAGAAGGCCCCCTCGGTTGAGGGGGCCTTCTTTATTTGGCAGAACATGCGCTGGGCGCATGGGCGCATGGGCGCCTTAGAGCGTCTTGCCACCGGAGGCGATCACCTGGCTGTACCAGTGGAAGCTCTCCTTCTTGATGCGGCGCAGGGACCCCCCCTGCTCGTCGCGCTCCACATAGACGAAGCCGTAGCGCTTCTGGTAGCCGTTGAGCCAGCTCAGGATGTCGGTGAAGGACCAGGCGCAGTAGCCGATGAGCTCGACCCCGTCCTGCATCGCCTCCTGGCACGCCTTGAGGTGGCTGTGCAGATAGGCGATGCGGTAGTCATCCTGTACCCGGCCGTCCGCAGTCAGCTTGTCGAACTCGCCGAGGCCGTTCTCGGTGATCATCAGCGGCAGGCCGTAGCGGGACGAGAGGCGGCGCAGGGCGATGCGCATCCCGGTGGGGTCTATGGCCCAGTCCCAGTTGCTGGTCTCCAGGTGCGGGTTGGGGGTGGTCCTGTAGAGACCGGGAACGCCGCTCGATGGCGTTGTGCCCTTCTGCCCCGTGGTGTTGATGCGCTGCATGGTCTGGCCGCCGAGGGGATTATCGGTGAAGGTCAGGGTGTAGTAGTAGTTGACGCCTATGTAGTCTGGGGTGCCCTCTCGCAGCAACTCGAGATCCCCTGGCAGTATCTCCGGCGCCTCGCCGGTTTCTCTCAGGTAGGCGAGCGCCGCCTGGGGGTAGCGACCGAAGCAGTAGGCATCCAGCCACCAGAGGTTGGTGAACTCCTCGGCATTCTCGAACGCCAGCATGTCGCTCGGGGCGCAGGAGGCCGGATAGGCCGGGGAGTAGGCGAAACTCGGGCCGATGAGACCGTTTGGCACATGCTGGCGGAACGCCTTGATGACCCGGGCGTTGGCCAGGAACGCGATGTGGTTGGCGGCGAAGAAGCGCTTCCTGTCCTGCACTGCGGGCGGATGGGTGCCGAGCTGGTAGGCGTTGGTCAGGTTGTAGTTCTGCTCGTTCAAAGAGACCCAGTACTTCACCTTGCCGGCGAAGCGCTGATAGAGGGTGACGCAGTAGCGCTCGAAGTCCTCGATGATGCGCCTGTCTTCCCAACCGCCGTATTCGTCCTGCAGCGCCTGGGGCAGGTCCCAGTGGTAGAGGGTCAGCACCGGCTCTATGCCGTGGGCCAGCAGGGCGTCGATGAGCCGCTCGTAGAAGGCGAGCCCCGCCTCGTTCACCTCACCGCGCCCGCTTGGGAAGATGCGCGGCCAGCTCACCGAGAAGCGATAGGCCTTGAGCCCCATCTCGGCCATCAGCGCCACGTCCTCTTCCACCCTGTGGTAGTGATCCACCGCCACGTCCCCGTTGCTGCCCTCGAAGGTCTTGCCCGGCAACTTGGTGAAGAGATCCCACACCGAGGGGCCCTTGCCGTCTTCGTTCCAGGCCCCTTCCACCTGGTAGGCGGCAGAGGCGGCCCCCCAGAGGAAATCCGCGGGGAAGTCGTTGAACTTGGGATGGTGCATCTGGCTTGTCTCCTGCTGCTTGAGGATGGTGCCGCCTCTCCCCTTGGGGCATGGGCGGGGGTCAAAACGAATTGGCATCAGCATCGAACAGTTCTAGAATTCCGTCCAATGACAATTTTTGACATTCAATATTCCAATCAGGAATGAAGGAGTCGTGATGGAGTTGCGGGATCTGAAGGCCTTCGTCACCCTGGGGGAGGTCTTGCACTTCGGTCAGGCGGCGGCGCGCCAGCACATCACCCAGTCGGCCCTGAGCAAGCAGATCCGGCGGCTGGAGGGGGAATTTGGCGGCGAGCTGTTCGAGCGCAACGCCAGCAGCACCCGGCTCACCCCCCTCGGGCGCGCCCTCTACGGGGATGCCTGCGCCCTGGTGGCCCAGAGCGAGCAGCTCGGTCGCACCGCCCGCGACGTGCTGGCGGGCAATGGCGGCACCCTGCGCATCGGCTTCGGGGTCGCCACCAAGCTGCTGGTGCCTGCGGCCATCGCCCGTTTTCGGGCCAACCGCCCTGGGGTCGGCATAGAGCTCAACGATCTCTCCACCCATCACCAGTTGCTGGCGCTCGCCGAGGGCAGGCTGGATCTCGGCTTCTGCCGCCTGCCCGCCCCCAAGGGCTGGCAGGTGCTGCCCGTGGTGCGCGCCCATTTCGTCGCCGTGCTGCCCGCCGGCTACCAGGGGGTGAGCGGGCTCTCGGATCTGCTGGACAAGCCCCTCGCCATACTGCGCCGGGACAAGGCCCCCTCCTTCCACGATCAGTTCGTGCACTACCTGGCCCAGAGCGGGCTGCGCTTTGGGGAGATCCAGTACGTCAACGACTTCGCCGCCGGCATCGCCACCGCGGCGGCGGGCATCGCCTGGACCCTGGTGCCCTCCTCCACCACCATAGAGCACCCGGATGTCATCACCCTGCCCCTGGCGGAGGCCGAGGCGAGCTGGATCATAGGGCTCATTCGCCCGCCGGGAGGGGATAACCCCCTCATCGCCCCCTTCTGGCAGACGGTGGCCGAGCTCGGTGATCCCGCCCTCACCGTCCTGGGTGATCAGGGCGGTGCAGAGTCATGACGCGGCCATGGCCGTCGTTCACAACACGGAATCGTTCGAGAACCACATTAACGGTAGCTTTTGAGCAGCCAGCCCCCGTAAAATTGCACCATGGCCCCGGCGCCCGGCGCCAACCGACAAGGACTCGTTTCTCCGATGCTATCTCACTGGCTGCTGAGGTTTGATCTCCATCGCCTCATCCTGGCCCTGGCCGTGCTCGGCGTGCTGGCCACCTTCGGCAACAGCTTCTACGCCATCCATCAGGCACAGCGACAACTGCTGATCGACAGTACCCTTGAGGCCAACCGGGTCTATGCCGCCAAGCTGGCCGCCTCCGCCGCGGCCATGCTGAGCGAAGCCCAGGGGCAGCTTGCCTACAGCGCCACCCAGCTGGCGCCGCTGCTGCAGGCCAATGACGTCAAGGGACTGGAGCTGGAGGCGGCCCAGTTGCGCGAGCGCACCAACACCTTCAACTCGGTGGCCGTCGTGAACACCGAGTCCACCATAGTCGCCGTCTCCCCCGAGACCCTGAAGGTGAAGGGGGCCAAGCTCACCTCTGCCAGCGCCCGCCAGAGTCTGGCCAGCCGGCAGCCGCTCATTTCAGACCCTCTCGTCTCCCTTTCTGGCAACTACCTCATCAGCCTCTCCTACCCGGTGTTTTCGGCGGACAGGCGCTTTCTCGGCTTTGTCGCCGGCAGCATCTACCTGCAGTCCGCCAGCGTGCTCTCCAGCCTGCTGGGCCAGCATTACTATCAGGATGGCTCCTACCTCTACGTGGTCGACCGGCAGAAGACCCTGATCTACCACCCCAACCCCAAGCGTATCGGCCAGAAGATTGGTGACAATGCGGTAGTGGACGAGGTGTTGCAAGGGAAGCAGGGGGCGCAAGCCGTGCTCAACTCCCAAGGGATAGAGATGCTGACGGGCTTTGCTCCCGTGGCCGGTGCAGGCTGGGGGGTGGTGGCCCAGCGCCCCACCAACGCCACCCTGGCCGGGCTGGATCAGCAGATGCTCGACATCCTGAAGGGGATGATCCCGGTCACCCTCTTCATCCTCTTCGTCATCTGGCTCTCAGCCACCGTCATCTCGCGGCCCCTGCGGCAACTGGCCAACCGGGCCAGGTTGATGGATCAGCAGGAGGCGGTCTCCAACATCTCCAGCATCCGCGCCTGGTACTTCGAGGCGGCCCAGCTCAAACAGGCCATCCTCAAGGGGCTGGGGCTGCTCAACACCAAGATTGACCAGCTGCACACCGACAGTCACACCGATCCCATGACGGGCCTCTTCAACCGGCGGGCCATGCAGCAGATACTGGACGGCTATCAGGCGCAGCCCCGGCCGCTGGCGGTCATCAGCCTCGATATCGATCACTTCAAGGCCATCAACGACAGCTTCGGCCACGACGTCGGGGACGCCGTCATCGTCGCCCTGGCGACCCTGATGCAGCAGGATCTGCGCGCCGATGCCGCCCTGTGCCGAAGCGGCGGCGAGGAGTTCCTGCTGCTGCTGCCCGGGGTCTCCCTGGTGCAGGCGCAGCGGATCGCCGAGCGGCTGCGGATGACGGTGGCGAACCACGAGATGGTGCAGGCCGGGTGCATCACCATCTCCCTCGGGGTTGCCCACTGGCCCGGGAGTGCCAGCGATCTCGGTACCGTGCTCAAGCAGGCGGACAAGGCGCTCTATCAGGCCAAGCACAGGGGCCGCAACTGCGTGGTGGTGGCCGGTGCCTGAGGCGCCCCGGCGTCAGAAGCTGTAGCCCATCTTGAGGTAGATGCCCCCGTTGTCGTCCTTGCCCATGGCATACTCGAGGTTGGCGACTATGCCCGCCTCCGGCTTGAGCAGATACTGCACCCCAGCCCCCCAGGCGGGATAGACGTTGTCGCGGTCGGAGCAGTCGAGGGACTCCCCGTTCACGGCGTCCCCGTAGAGGCAGGCCACCCCGGCGAAGGCGGTGAGGGTCCAGCGTTCGGCGAGCTGGTAGCGCTCCTCCACCTCCACCGCCGACATGTGCTGGCCCAGGTACTCCCCCGGGGTGTAGCCACGCAGATAGATGGGGGAATAGGAGCCGCTCGGCGCGTTGTGGGAGAACTGGTTGCGATTGCGCCAGGCGAGCACATGGCCATCCCCGTGACTCCAGTAGCCCCGATAGTCGACCCGGTAGATGTCAAAATCCGCTTCTCCCCCCAGTCCTTCCCGGTAGGCCAGGTTGTTGACGTTCAAATACCACCCCCGGGTCGCGCTGAAGTCGCTGTCCCGGGAGTCGTGCTGCACCACCAGTCCCAGCCCCCCCGAGGTGAAGCCCGCCAGCCCCAGCTCGTCCAGGATCTGATCCGACTCCAGATCCTGTCCCTGCACCTCGTAGTTGGAGTAGGCCGCCATGCCACCGACGAACCAGTCCCCCTCCACCCGATAGAGGTAGCGCAGGAAGGCGGAGCGGAAGTGGTCCTCGGTCTCGAGGGCATGGCCGGTGCCGAGGTAATCCTGATAGCTGTTGTTGATGTCGCCAAGGATGACGCCACCGACGATGCGGTGGTGATCCGCCCCGAACGACGTCTTGGCGAAGGCGCTGGTGATGAGGGATGCCGAGGTGGTGTACTTGCCGGACAGGGTGAACAGCGAGGGGCGCGAGCCTTCATCGAACCGGTGCAGGTAACCCACCATCAGGCCCGCCGCCGTGTCCAGCTTGGGGCTGGAGCTCAGCAGGGGCACGAACAGCCAGGGGGATCGCTCGCCCGCCTTGGTCGCCTTTGCCTTTCGCTCGTCACGACGCGTCTGCGCCTCTTCCTTGGCGGGATCCGCCGCCATCGCGGGGCTGGCCGCCAGGATAAAGGCCAGGCTGGCCATCAGGGGGGAGATTGCATGGTGCATCTGTGGGTTCCGCACAGGGTAGCGCACGGCAAAGCGGCGGCGCTGGGCCACCCTGCTCGGCAGGCACGTCGGGGTTCAGGTTGCCGGTCGCCTTGCATCAGGGGCCGGAAGAGGGCCGCAGCATAGCGGCATCCCCCGACCCCGACCACAGCAAGATGGTGCGCCATACAATCGCCGTACAGCTTCGCCAAACGAGAGGCCCGGGCGAATACCTGGCATGAAAAAACCCCTGCCTGGGCAGGGGTTCGGAGCGCGGACGCTTACAGATTGACGGCGAGGCTGGCGGCCTGTGCCTGGCTTGGGGTCACCAGCACAGGCACCGACTTGGAGGTGGGGGTGAAGGAGCCCTCCCCTATGCTCTCGATGGCCACCAGGGGGTTGGTCTCCGGGTAGTAGGCGGCGATGTTGCCCCTGGGGATCTCGTAGAAGATGACGCTAAAGCCGCGCACCACCCGCTCGCGCCCGTCGTTGCAGATGGCGGTCATGTCCACCTGCTGCTCCTCGGCCAGCCCCAGGCGACGGGCATCCTCCTCGTTCATGAAGACCACATTGCGCCGCCCCTTGATGCCGCGGTAGCGATCGTCCATGCCGTAGATGGTGGTGTTGTACTGATCGTGGGAGCGCAGGCTTTGGAGCAGCAGCACGGGCTCGTCCACCATCTGCTCGGCATGGCTGGTGCACTGGGGCAGGATGGAGTCCGGCAACCGGCTCGCCCGAAACTCGGCGCGCCCGCTTGGGGTGTTCCAGCGCAGCAGGGCGGCACTGTTCTCCAGGTGGAAGCCGCTGGGCTCCTCGATGCGGCGGTTGAAGTCGTCAAAGCCGGCGATGGTCTCGGCGATGAGGTTGCGCAGCAGAGCGTAGTCGTCCCGCAGGGCCAGCCAGTCCACCCGCTCGCTGCCGAGTGTCGCCTCGGCCATGCGCGCGACTATGTCGATTTCAGAGAGACAGAGCGGCGAGACCGGCTCGTTCATCCCGGTGGAGGCGTGCACCATGCTGAAGGTGTCCTCCACGGTGATCTTCTGCACCCCGGCGCGCTGGGTGTCGAGCTCGGTACGGCCGAGGCAGGGCAGGATCAGGGCATCCTTGGATACCATCAGATGGCTGCGGTTGAGCTTGGTGCTGATCTGCACGTTGAGCTCGCTCCTTCGCATCGCCTCATAGGTGAAGTCGGTGTCCGGCGCCGCGGCCGCCAGGTTGCCACCGAGGCAGACGAGCACCTTGCTCTTGCCGCCGTGCAGGGCCTTGAGGGCCTCGTAGACGTTGTGCCCCGGCGTGCGCTTGAGGCCCACCGGGAAGCGGCGCTCCAGGCGGTCGATAAAGGCGGCATTGGGTTTCTCGTTGATCCCCATGGTGCGGTTGCCCTGCACGTTGCTGTGGCCGCGCACCGGACAGAGCCCGGCCCCCGGCTTGCCAATCTGGCCGCACATCAGGTGCAGGTTGACGATTTCGCGAATGGTGTCGACCGAGTGCTTGTGCTGGGTGATCCCCATGGCCCAGCAGCTGATCACGCTCTCGCTGCTTGCGAAGATCTGCGCCGCCCGGGTGATCGCCTCGCGATCCAGCCCGGATTGCGCCTCTATCTGCGCCCACTCCGTGGCCTTCACCTGGGCCAGGTAGTCGTCAAAGTGCGCCGTGTGCTGCTCGATAAAGGCGAGATCGATACGGCCCCCCTGCTCTTCCAGGATGTATTTCGCCATGCCGCGAATGGCCGCCATATCGCCGCCAAGCTTTGGCGTGAGGTACTGGTGGCTGATGCGAGTGGCCGCCGGGGTCAAGAGCTCTGCCGGGCTCTGGGGGCTGGCGAAGCGCTCGAGGGCCACCTCTTTGAGGTTGTTAAAGGTGACTATCTGGCAACCCTGGCGCGCCGCCTTGCGCAGGGCGTTCATCATGCGCGGGTGGTTGGTGCCCGGGTTCTGGCCGAAGACGAAGATGGCCTTGGCGGCGTCGAAGTCATCGAGCACCACTGTGCCCTTGCCCACCCCGACAGACTGGATGAGCCCCACCCCGCTCGCCTCGTGGCACATGTTGGAGCAGTCGGGGAAGTTGTTGGTGCCATAGAGGCGGCCGAACAGCTGATAGAGGTAGGAGGCCTCGTTGCTGGCGCGTCCCGAGGTGTAGAACTCCACCTCGTCGGGGCTGGCCAGGCTCTTGAGCTTGTTCGCGATGAGGGCAAAGGCCTGATCCCAGCTTATCGGCTCGTAGTGATCGGTCGCCGGGTTGTAGCGCAGGGGCTCGGTCAGCCGTCCCTGGTATTCGAGCCAGTAGTCGCTCTGGGCAGAGAGGCGGCGCACCGAATGCTCGGCAAAGAAGGCCGCCCCCACCGTCTTGCCGGTGGACTCCCAGGCCACCGCCTTGGCGCCGTTCTCGCAGAACTGGAAGGCCCCCTGCTTGTTGTCACCCCAGGCGCAGCCGGGGCAGTCGAAGCCGTCGGTCTGGTTGACCCGCAGCAGGTTCTTGATGTTTTGCCGGGTCTTCTGGCTCTGCAGCACCTGCTTGAAGGTGGACTGCAGGGAGGAAAAGCCGCCGGCCTTGGCCGGTTTCTCAATATGACTGGACATGGGAGTCTCCGAATTGATCCCGGGGCCCGGGGCTGGCATAGCAGACCGGGGCATCGGATCTGGGCACATGAATGAGGGTCAGGTTGTATTTCAGGGCCAGTCGCACCGCGAGCTGGCTGGGAGAAGCAAGGCTGATGAGGTGGGCGGCGCCAAATTGCACCGCCTTGTGAATGAGTTCGCTGCCGCAGCGGCTGGTGATGACCAGGGTGGCGGCCTGCACCGGCTGGCGCAGCTGCATGCCGATGAGCTTGTCCAGGGCATTGTGGCGGCCTATGTCTTCCCGGCAGGCCAGGATCTCGCCGCGATCATTCAGCGCCAGGGCGGCATGGAGGGCGCCGCTCTGGCGAGCCTTGCTCTGCCAGGGGGCGATGCGCTCACGCAAGTCCCGCAGACGCTCGGTATCCAGGGGGGTGCCCGGGGTCAGCGGGGTCAACTCGGGCAGCGCATGTTCGATGGCCTCCACCCCGCAGATGCCGCAGCCGCTCGCCCCGGCCAGGCGACGCTTGCGCTGGCCAAGCGCAGCCAGGCAGCGGTTGGCGATGGTGATATCGAGCACCACGCCGTATTCAGAGGGGGTGATCTGGATGTCGTGCACATCGTGGTTGCCTTGAATGATACCTTCGCCAAACAGGAAGCCGATGGCGAAGTCGTCGAGATCATCCGGGGTGGCCATCATGACGGCGTGGTTGATGCCGTTGATGTTGACGGACACGGCCACCTCTTCCACCAGCTCATCCAGCCTGGGCAACCGTGAATTGAATGGGATCATGCGAGACGCTTATAAGCTGTATTCGGGCCTCAAGTTTAGATAAGTCGCTCCCCCAAAACCAATGAAACAATTCTATTCACCGATAGATAACCTCTATTGCCATAACGATGTCGATTGATTAACTTTGTCAGCCATCCTCCATGCCAATCGCCCCTCTTCGATGAACATCAAGCAGTTGCACTATTTCTACGAGCTGGCCCAGCACCGCCACTTCGCCAAGGCGGCCAAGGCCTGCTTCATCACCCAGCCGACCCTGTCCGCCAGCATCACGGCCCTGGAAAAATCCCTCGGCACCGAGCTGGTGGTGCGCAACAGCCAGTTCGTGGCGCTGACCCAGGCGGGGGAAGTGGTGCTGCGCCACGCCGAGCGCATGTTGCGGGAGCAGGACGCCATGCGCCAGGAGTTGAGCCTGTTTGGCGGCGCGCTCTCGGGGGCCCTGCGCATCGGCATGGTGCCCCAGTCGAGCATCGACATCATGCCGCTGCTCAAGCGCTTCAACGACGCCTTCCCCAAGGTCAGCCTGCGCCTGTCGGTGATGACCCACGCCACTCTGCTCGAGCAGCTGGATCTGCACCAGACCGACATCGGCCTTGGCTTTGACGAGCTACTCACCGAGCATCAGCGCCGCTCCCTCGACGTCCAGCTTCGCCACCCCAACCCCATGGCCCTGCTGGGGCCCCTGCCCCCGCACCTCGCCCCGAGCCAGCCCCTGAGGCTGGCGGACTTGCAGGATCTCCCCCTGATACTGCCAAGCGCCACCATGCAGTTTCGCCGCTACCTCGACGAAGCCGCCGCCCGCCAGCAGCTCAGCCTGCGGGTGGTGCTGGAGACAGACTCCCTGTTCCACCTGGCCAACGGGGTGAGCCACGGGCTGGGCTGCGCCGTGGTCAGCGCCGGCATCGCCGCCACCGCCCAGCAGCTCTTCAAGCTGCCCTGCCACCCCTTGAGCGATGCGAGCGCAGGCACCATCGCCTTCATCACCCGAAAACACAGCGTCACCCCGGCCATGCGGGCCTTTCTCGCCGAGGCCGGGGCCTGAGGTGAGCAGCCGCACTGGCTGCCCACCTCAGGGGAGAGGACCCGCCCACTGCCGCCTCACCTGGTCACCGCGCCCCAGACAGCTGACAGGCACTCCCGTCTGCGGGGAAATGTCGACGACAAAGCGGCATGACGCTGGACACCATGGTTGCCGAAATAAATATGCAGAGAAATCAGCATATGCATTGCGCCATATATGAACTTGTCTGCTGTTTGTATGAAGCATCATGCTGCTGAAAATTTTCTGTGAGCCACCTCCCGTCGTTAAACCCAAGAGCCTATAACCTTGACCCGAACAATAAAAACCTGACGCGTTCCGGTTTATTTCACCATGCATCACAAAGGAGTGTCACATGTATAAAAAAGTGAAACTGGCGGGCATTATCAGCACCCTTATTCTCTCTGCCTCTGCATATTCTGCCGAGATGACGGTGGGCTTCTCTCAAATAGGCTCTGAATCCGGTTGGCGGGCGGCGGAAACCTCGGTCGCCAAGACGGAAGCACAGAAACGCGGCATCACCCTGAAAATTGCCGATGCCCAGCAGAAACAGGAGAACCAGATCAAGGCCATTCGCTCCTTCATTGCTCAGGGAGTGGATGCCATCTTTATTGCCCCCGTGGTGCAGACCGGCTGGGATCCGGTATTGCAGGAGGCGAAAGAGGCCGAGATCCCTGTGTTCCTGCTGGATCGCAACATCACGGTGAAAGATGACGCCCTCTTCATGACCGGGGTCGCCGCAGACAGCGTCCACGAGGGGGAAGTGGCGGCCCAGTGGCTCATCAAGCAGCAGGATGGCAAGCCCTGCAACGTGGTGGAACTGCAAGGCACAGTGGGGGCCAGCGTGGCGCTGGATCGCAAGAAGGGCTTCCTCGACACCGTCGCGGCCGTGCCCACCATCAAGATCATCCGCACCCAGTCCGGCGACTTCACCCGCAGCAAGGGCAAGGAGGTGATGGAGAGCTTCATCAAGGCGGAAAATAACGGCAAGAATATTTGCGCCGTCTACGCCCACAACGACGACATGGCAATCGGCGCCATCCAGGCCATTAAAGAGGCAGGGCTGAAACCGGGCAAGGATATCAAGATCATCTCCATCGATGGGGTGCCGGATATTTTCAAGGCGATGATGGCAGGTGAAGCCAATGCCTCGGTGGAATTGACGCCAAATATGGCAGGCCCCGCCTTCGATGCCCTGCTGGCCTATAAAAAGGATGGCGCCCTGCCCCCCAAACATATCAAGACGGCGTCTATTCTGTTCGAGCCTGACAGTGCCGAGGCCCAGCTCGAGCTGAAAAAAGACATGGGTTATTAATACCGCTCGCCCGCTGAGCCAGCCAGTCAAATAACACGCCATATCGGCTGGGTTGCGATATGGCGCGTTATATCGGAGAGCCCCTATTCATGTCAGAAAACACTCAGGATGTCCTGTTGAACGCCCGCGGGATCTGCAAGGCCTTTCCCGGGGTGCGTGCCCTGCACCAGGTGGACTTCTCCCTGCGAAGGGGGGAAATCATGGCGCTGCTCGGCGAGAACGGCGCCGGAAAATCCACCCTGGTCAAGACCCTCACCGGCGTCTATCAGCCCGACGGGGGCCACATCGAACTCGATGGCGTCCCCATCTCCCCGAGGGACACAGCCCATGCCCAGCGCCTGGGGATAGGCACCGTCTATCAGGAGGTCAATCTCCTGCCCAACATGTCGGTGGCAGACAACCTCTTCATCGGCCATGAGCCCCGCCGCTTCGGTTTCATCGACAGAGCCGCCATGACCCGGCAGGCCCGGGCCATCATGGCGGGATACGGCTTCGAGATGGATGTCACCCTGCCCCTCGGTCACTATTCGGTCGCCATGCAGCAGATAGTGGCCATCGCCAGGGCCATCTCCCTGTCTGCCAGGATCCTGATCCTCGATGAACCCACCGCCAGCCTGGATGCCAGCGAGGTGCAGATGCTGTTCTCCCTGATGGGGAACCTGAGGGACAAGGGGGTGAGCCTCATCTTCATCACCCATTTTCTCGATCAGGTCTACGCCATCAGCGATCGCATCACTGTGCTTCGCAACGGCGAGCTGGTCGGCACCCGCGACACCGCCGCGCTGCCACAACTGGAGCTGGTCAAGATGATGCTGGGGCATGAGCTTGACGACAATGCCCTCAAGCGGGCCGGCAAGACCCTGCGCAGCCACCAGCCCATGGTGTCGTTCAGGGGCTATGGCAAGCGTGGGGTCATAGCACCCTTCGACCTGGACGTCATGCCCGGTGAGATAGTGGGTCTCGCCGGCCTGCTCGGCTCTGGTCGCACCGAAACCGCCGAGCTGATGTTCGGCATAGTGTCAAGCGACAGTGGCGAGTGCCGGGTGCGGGGCAAGCCGGTGACCATCCGCAGTGCGCGTCAGGCCGCCGCCAATGGCTTTGGCTTCTGCCCGGAGGATCGCAAGAGCGCCGGCATCATCGCCTCGGCCTCGGTGCGCGAGAACATGGTGCTGGCCCTGCAAGCCCAGCGCGGCTGGCTGCGTCCCTTGCCCCGCAAGGAGCAGGACGAGATCACCGCCCGCCTCATCGAGCAGCTGGCCATCAAGACCCCGGGGCCGGAGCAGCCCATCCAGTTTCTCTCCGGGGGCAACCAGCAGAAGGTGTTGCTGGCCCGCTGGCTGCTCACCAAGCCCCAGTTCCTGATCCTGGACGAGCCCACCCGGGGCATAGACGTGGGAGCCCATGCCGAGATCATCCGCCTCATCGAATCCCTCTGCGCCAACGGGCTGGCCCTGCTGGTCATCTCTTCGGAGCTCGAGGAGCTGGTGGGCTATGCCGATCGGGTGATTGTCCTGCGCGACAGAAAACAGGTGGCAGAGCTTGCGACGGACGCCCTCAGCGTCCCTGCCATCATGAACGCCATTGCATGCGAGGCCTGATATGACGTCATCCACTCTCCCCCTCCCTGGCGGGCCGGCGCGCCCCCGCAGAGCGCTGCCCACGGGCACGGCCCAGTGCGCCGCCCTGCTCTGCGTGCTGCTCATCAACGCCCTGGTCGCCGACAACTTCTTTGCCATCCATATTCAGGATGGGCGGCTGTTTGGCAGCCTCATCGACATCCTCAACCGCTGCGCCCCCGTGGCCCTGCTCGCCCTCGGCATGACGCTGGTGATCGCCACCGGCGGCATCGATCTGTCGGTGGGGGCCGTGATGGCCATCAGCGGGGCCACCATGGCCAGCCTGGCCACCGGCGGTCACAGCCTGCCGGTCATTGTCGCCTCCGTGCTTGGGGTGGGCCTCCTGTGCGGCCTGTGGAACGGCCTCCTGGTGGCGGTGTTCAAGATCCAGCCCATAGTCGCGACCCTGATCCTCATGGTGGCGGGCCGGGGCATAGCCCAGCTCATCACAGAGGGGCAGATCATCACCTTCAATAACGAGGCCCTGGCCTGGATCGGCAGCGGCGCCCTCTTCTATCTGCCCACCCCCGTCATCATCACCCTGGGGATGGCGCTGCTGCTCTGGCTGCTGACCAAGCGCACCGCCCTCGGCCTCTTCATCGAGGCGGTGGGGATCAACATCAGGGCCGCCAAGAACGCCGGGCTCAACACCCCCATGGTGGTGATCGCCACCTACCTGCTGAGCGGCATCATGGCCGCCGTCGCCGGCATGATAGTCGCCGCCGACATCCGCGGGGCCGATGCCAACAATGCCGGGCTCTGGCTCGAAATGGACGCCATCCTGGCGGTGGTGATAGGGGGCACCTCCCTGATGGGGGGGCGCTTCAACCTCGCCCTCTCCCTGGTCGGCATACTGATCATCCAGGGGGTGAACACAGGTATCCTGCTCTCCGGCTACCAGCCCCAGTGGAACCAGATCGTCAAGGCCATGGTGGTGCTGGCGGTGCTGGTCATGCAGTCGCCGGCCCTCAACCAGCTGTTCCAGCGAGGGACTCGCCATGTTTAAACGCAACCTCCCCCTGATGGTGACCATCATGGTCTTCGTGCTGGGCTATCTGCTCTGCCTGGCCTCCTTCCCTGCCTTCATGTCCACCCGCATCATCTGCAACATACTGACGGACAACGCCTTCCTAGGCATAGTGGCGGTGGGCATGACCTTCGTCATCCTCTCGGGGGGCATAGATCTGTCGGTGGGAGCCGTCATCGCCTTCACCGGCGTGCTGCTGGCAACCCTCATCGGGAAGCTGGGCGTCAGCCCCGTGCTGGCCATCCCCCTGGTGCTGGTGCTCGGCGCGGGCTTCGGCGCCCTCATGGGCTGGCTCATCGACACCCTGAAGATCCCCGCCTTCATCATCACCCTGGCGGGCATGTTCTTCCTGCGAGGGGCCAGCTTCCTCATCTCGGAGCAGTCCCTGCCCATCGACCACCCCAGCTTCACCTACCTGTCGAGCCTGTCGTGGAAGGTGCCGGGAGGCGGACGCCTGAGCCTGCTGGCCCTCATCATGCTGGCGGTGGTGGTGCTTGGCATACTGCTCGCCAACCGCACCCGCTTTGGCAACAACGTCTACGCCATCGGCGGCAACGCCACCTCGGCGGCCCTGATGGGGATCTCGGTGCGCCACACCACCATCCGCATCTACCTGCTCTCCACCACACTGGCGACCCTGGCGGGCATAGTATTCGCGCTCTACACCTCGGCGGGTTATCCGCTAGCCGCCGTCGGGGTGGAACTCGATGCCATCGCCGCCGTGGTGATCGGCGGCACCCTGCTGAGCGGCGGGGTGGGCACAGTGTTCGGCTCCCTGTTCGGGGTGCTGATCCAGGGGCTGATCCAGACCTACATCAACTTCGACGGCACCCTCAGCTCTTGGTGGACCAAGATCATCATAGGTCTGCTGCTGTTTTGCTTCATCGCCCTGCAGCGTCTGCTGATCCTGGTCTCTGAACACCGCAAGGCCAACAAAGCCACCCCCTTCAAGCGGCAGATCCCCGTCGCCCCCCTTGAGTGAAAACATCGCGGGGCCTGGGCCCGATCAACCCAGGCACAGGCCCCGCGATAACACGCCTTTATGGTGGCCAGGCGCTAGTATTCCCCCGCCCCCAGCAGCCGCTCTTTCCAGAGATAACCCTGCACCCCCAGATCCAGAAAGGGCCGTGGCGGGAGATAGTTTGCCGTGCCCAGGGCGCGCATCTGCTCGCCCCAGGGGCTCTCCACCCCGCACACCAGATCGGCCAGCGCCTTGCCCGCCATGGTCTGCTTGCTGATCCCGGCCCCGTTGCATCCCAGTGCAGCGTAGAGATCTGTTCCGAACTGGCCCCACAGCGGCGCCCCGTTGCGACTCACGCTGATGAGCCCGGACCAGCTGTGGGCGAAGGCCAGCTCCCCAAGTTCGGGAAAGCGGGACAGAAACAGCTGGCGGTGACGTCGCACTATGGCTTCCCTGGCCCCGGCATCGCTGTGCAGCGTCGGCGCATGGGCGACATGCTGGCGGATCAGGATGCGGTGATCCCGGGTGTAGCGAAAGGTGGCACCGACGATGGCGTTGACCGGGGTCAGCCCCCAGGGGGCAATGTCCCCCAGCCTGGCACGCTGCTCGGGCGTCAGCGGCTCGGTCAGGGTGGCATGAGTCGCCAGGGAGGCGAGCTTGCCGGCAAAGGGGGTCAGCTGACCCGCACCGCCATTGATGGCAAACATGGCCTTGCCCGCTACCACCTCGCCATGGGGCGTGGTGATGCGAACGCCGCCTGTGTTGTCCACCCGCAATGCCGGGCTACGTTCATACAGGGACACATTGTCCGGCAGCTTGTCGGCCAATCCCCGCACCAGGGCGGCCGGATTGAGCAACACCGTATGGGGGGTATAGATGGCCGAGTGGTAGAAGCCGGTACCGAGGCGGGCCGAGAGGGCCGCCCCCTCCAGATACTCATAGCTTTCGCCGAGCGACTCCAGCTCGCGGGCGTATTGCTTGAGCAGCCCTGCTGATCCGGCCTTGACGGCGCAGTGATACTTGCCGCTCTGCTGCCAGTCGCAATCGATGCGATAACGACCGACCCACTGCGCCAGCTGGGCCAGTCCCCCTTTCAGCAACTGCCGGTAGTGGCTGGCCTTGGCCAGCTCGGCGGTGCCACTGCCGATATTGTGGGGCAAGTCGATGGCGAACCCCGAGTTGCGCCCGGCTGCGTTGTCCCCCACCACACCCGCCTCCAGCAGCACTATGCGGGCCTGTGGCTGATGCTCGGCCAGCGCATGGGCAAAGGCCAGCCCGGCATAGCCCGCCCCTACCACCACCCAGTCCCCCTGGACCACCCCCTGCAAAGGCGCACTGGGAAGCCGCTCGGGCAAGATGGCGGCCCAGCCATTGGCTTCTTCACTGCGGGGAAAATAACGAAACTTCATGGTGCATCCTGCTCATGCATATGTCTGCAAGGGCCACGTCAACAGTCGGCCCGGATCGTCGTCATCTGGCTGGATGGCCGCACTGCGCGGCCACCCAATATAGGGGGCCGCGCTCCGGTGAGAAGGCGGCCCCGATAGAAGGCAGCATCGATAACCAATAAATCATTAGTGATGGATCACCGTCCATTAATTACCACGCTGGAATTGCCGTCCCTTTATAGTATTTGTCCAGCGCCGCCTTGACGGCCTCATTCTGATAGGATGCCACCAGAGTTTTCACCCAGGGTGCGCTTTCATTACCGCTTTTGACCGCGATGAAATTATTGTAAGGATTCTCTTTGGCGGTCTCTGAATAAATACGTTGCTGCTGGCTCAAGCCGGATTTCAATGCCCAGTCCGTATTGACCACGGCGGCATCCAGATCATCCACTGAGCGTCCTATGATGCCGGTATCCAGCTCCCTGATCTGCAATTTCTTGGGGTTGTCGATAATATCCGTGGTGGTCGCCAATATGCCCGAGCCGGGACGCAGCTTGATGACTCCGGCCGACGCCAGCACCCGCAGCGCACGCCCTTCATTGCTGGGATCGTTGGGCACCCCTATGATTGCCCCTTCCGGCAAGGCGCTGACCGCATTGAATTTCTTCGAGTACAGGCCGATGGGCCACACCGCCGTATTACCGACCGGCACTATATGATAACCGCGGCTCTTCACCTGATTGTCCAGGTAAGGTTTGTGCTGGAATGCGTTGGCATCTATTTCGCCATTTTCCAGTGCCTCGTTGGGCAAGATATAGTCATTGAACTTGATAAGCTCGATATCCAACCCCTGTTTTTTGGCCTGCGCCGACGCAACGGCCCACACATCTTCATCCTCTCCGCTCATGATACCCAGCCGTATGGTTTCCCCTGCATTGGCATATCCTGCAATGATGGCGGCAACCAACGGCGTCAATTTAAATATGGTTTTCAACATGGCTGTTTCCTTGGCAATAAGTGATGACGCCCCCGAGATTACGGGGTCGACGCAAGGAGCACAAAGCACAAGATATCCCTTGGATATACCAAAATTGACGAACGCCGGGGCGAATGAAATAGCCCTGTGTCAGGGGGCTGTATTCAATCTTTTATGCCCGTCATGCGGTGCGCCGATGGCGGCCGACACCGGATGCAGGAACTGTCCATGACGACCTTTTGCAGAGAGAGGAAACAGGCAGGCCATTGACGGCCTGAACGGCAAACATGGACAGATGACGGAGGCGAAACGAAGGAGAGTGAGGGTATGACAGGGGATAGTACGGGCGAGCAGCCTGGTTACCGCGGCACGGCAGCCAGCTTGGCTAGAGTTTGCAGGGATTTCTGGATCTCTTTACGACGACCACAGGGGAGCGTGGTGACTCTCCGGTAGTACCAGATGCCGTGGGGACTGAGCCAGAGATTCACTTTGAAGACTCCTGATCCATCCACACAAAGTGGATTACCAAGAGGTCTGAAGGGGGTATTGGAGGCTAACTTATTGAATTGCAGAAACAGGTGGTGGCCCCACCAGCCACATCCCGGCACTCGAGTCCCCCGCCTTGGCTGCTACCTTCCGGTCCTGACCAGGTTGACGAGTTATCAATGCGAGAGGACCAATGGGACCACCGGCGAGGAGAATAGGCAAACTGGCCTGCCAATGCAATGGCTTTCTGCCAGGAGACGAACCGTTCGCCTTATTTTTCAACAATCTGCCGAATGGATCAGCTAAACAGCATGAATTTGGCGCCCACCAGCAGCATCAGCAGGGCGAACGCCTGCTTGAGCCGCTTGGGGGAGAGGCGATGGGCCAGCTTGGCGCCGACGCGGGCAAACTGGGTGCTGGTCAGCACTATGCCAAGCAGGGCCGGCAGGTAGATGTAGCCGACGCTCCACTCGGGCAGATCGGCATGACCCCAGCCGGCATAGAGGTAGCTCAGGCTGCCCGCCAGGGCGATGGGTATGCTGCAGGCGGCGGAGGCCGCCACGGCGTTGCGCATGGGCACCGAGTTCCAGCTGAGGTAAGGCACCGTCATGGAGCCACCCCCTATGCCAAACAGCGCCGAGAGCCAGCCGATGACAGTGCCCGCGATACCGGTGCCGACCGGCCCTGGCATCTGGCGCTCCGCCTTGGGCTTGAGATTGAGCCCCATCTGCAGCGCCATGGTCCAGGCGAAACAACCGATGATGATGTTGAGGGTGCTGGCGCTCAGCAGGTTGGCGGTCATGCCGCCGAGCCAGGCGCCGATGAGCATGCCGGCGCCCAGGCGGCGGATCATCACCCAGTCGACCGCCCCCGCCTCCTGGTGAGCCCGCAGGGAGCTGAAGCCGGTGAAGATCATGGTGGGCAGTGAAGTACCGAGCGCGAGGTGGGTGATGATCTCCGGGGCCACCCCCTGGGCATGGAAGCTCAACACCAGCACAGGTACTATGATGAGCCCGCCACCAATGCCGAACAGTCCCGCCAGCATGCCCGCGAAGGCCCCCAACACCAGATAACCCACAAACAGCATAAAAATTCCTTATATAGCTAAATGGCGGTCAACTTGACCGCCATTGCCCATAAAAAAAGAGATGGCGTTGCGCCATCTCTTTATTGTGCCGATTAATGCAGGGGAATGGTACCGTCCATCACCTTGTAGAAGGCCAGCACGGCGCAACCGAGCAGAGCCGCCGTCATCCCCTGCTCCAGCCGGTTGAGGCTGCGCAGGCCATGGTGCTGGCGCGCCTTCCAGTAGATGAAGATGCCGGGGCTGTAGAGCAGCGCCACCAGCAGCAGGTACTCCACCCCGGCGGCATAGACCAGCCAGCAGCCGTAGACAGTGGCCACCAGGGCCAGCAGCAGATCACGCTTGCGCTGATGGGGCTGGTGCTCGTAGGTGGTGCCCTGCAGCGCCAGCTTGAGGCCATAGGCGCCGGAGAAGACGTAAGGCACCAGGGCCGCCGAGGTGGCGATGTTGACCAGTGCCAGGTAGGTGCTGCTCTGGAAGTAGATGATGATGAGGAAAGCCTGCACCAGGCAGGTGGAGCACCAGAGCGACACCTGGGGGGAGCCGTTCTTGTTCTCCTTGGCAAACCAGGCCGGGAAGACCCCGGTCTTGCCCGCGATATAGGGTACTTCCGCCGCCAGCACTGTCCAGCTCAGCAGGGCCCCCATCACCGAGATCACCAGACCGATGTTGATGAGCCAGGCGCCCCAGGGGCCGACCACGGCTTCCAGGATCATGGCGGTGGAGGGATTCTTCAGGGCCGCCAGCTGCGGCTGGTTCATGACGCCGAGCGAAAACAGGGTCACCATGACGTAGAGCGCCAGGGCGCCGAGCAGCGCCAGCACGGTGGCACGGCCCACGTCCTTGCGATGACGGGCACGGGCGGAGACCACCACGGCCCCCTCGATGCCGATGAAGACCCAGAGCGTCACCTTCATGGTGGACTTGACCTGATCCATCACAGAACCCAGCTCGGTGTTGCCCTGCCCCCAGATGTCCAGGGTGAAGGTCTCCATGTTGAAGGCGAGCAGGACGGCGACGCAGAAGACGATGAGGGGCACCATCTTGGCGATGGTGGTGACTATGTTCACCAGGGCCGCCACCTGGATGCCGCGCAGCACCAGGGCGTGTACCGACCAGATGAGCAGGGAGGCGAGGGTGATGGCGACCGGGGTGTTGCCGTCGCCGAAGATGACGTTGTCCGGCGTGTCGAAGAAGTAGCTCAGGGCGCTGAACACCACGATGGCGTAGGAGACGTTGGCCAGCAGCTGGCAGAGCCAGTAGCCCCAGGCGGCGTTGAAACCGACGAAATCACCGAAACCGGCCTTGGCGTAACTGAAGATGCCCCCGTCGAGATCCGGGCGACGCATGGAGAGGTTCTGGTAGACCAGGGCGAGGCAGATCATGCCGATCCCGGTGATGGCCCACCCCAGGGCGACGGCCCCGGCGCTGGCGTGCGCTGCGATGTTTTGTGGCAGACTGAAGACCCCGGCACCGACCATGGAGCCGATCACCAGCGAAATGAGGGCGCCGAGCCCTAGTTTCTTGTCCATCTCAAACCTGTTTTATTAAGCGGCGGCTGAGCATCCGTATTCATACAGCGCGCGACATGGGAGGGGCGATAAATCCGTACCCCGTGAAAAAGGCGGCAACTATATTGCATGACTATTCCGACCGCAATCCTTCGCAGTGCCAATCATGCACCGCCTTGACCGCGCGCAATTCTACAGCACTCACTCACCCCGCCTGTGAGCTGGTTCAAATTCAGAAAGACCCGTTGATCTTTCACGGTTTTCCATGATGTCAGCCCTGTTTTTCAAAGAAGCCTTGCATGTCCATGCAACGGGTCGCGCAGGGCGCCAGCCAGCTCTTTTGGGTCAAACGGCCATAAAAATGCCCCTGTGCCAGTGGCAAGGGGCATGGGCGGATCGCCGCCGGGGTCAGAGTCGCAGACCGCCGTCGAGATCGATGATCCGGCCGGACAGGTAGTCGTTGGCGAGGATAAATTGCACCGTCTGGGCCAGTTGCTCCCCCTGCCCCAGGGCGCCGACCGGAATGGCCTGCTGCATCCGGGCCATCGCTTCGGGCTTCATGGCCGCCGTCATGTCGGTGGCAAAGACCCCGGGGGCTATGCCCATCACCCGGATGCCGTGACGGGCCAGCTCCCGCCCCCAGGTCACCACCAGGGAGGCGACCCCCGCCTTGCTGGCGGCATAGTTGCTCTGGCCGATGTTGCCGGCACGGGCGATGGAGGAGATGTTGATGATGACCCCCCCCTGCCCCCCTTTCGCCATCAATGCCGCCCCCTCGCGGCCGCAGAGGAAGGTGCCGGTGAGGTTGACGTCGATGACTGCCTGCCACTGGGCCAGGCTCATCTTCTCCACCAGCGCCCCCTCTTTGACCTTGATAAGCATGCCGTCCCGCAATATGCCGGCACAGTTGACCAGGCCATGCAGGGCGCCCAATTGCTCTTCTATGGCGGCAAAGGTCGCCTCCACCTCGGGCTCGCTCGCCACGTTGCAGACGAACAGGGCGCAGCGACCATCCCGGCTGCGCACCTCGGCCTCGGTCACCTCCAGATCGGCGCGGTTGACGTCGACCAGGGCCAGCACGGCCCCCTGACTGGCCAGACGCAGGGCGATGGCGCGGCCGAGCCCACGCCCGGCCCCGGTAATGGCGATGACTTTCTCTGTGATATCCATAAAGGCTCCTTGTTGCCTGGACCCGGATGACGTAATGCCCCCTCAAAGATGAAACCCAAGGTCACTGCGGACCCGAGGTCTCCCCGGGCTTGTCCAGATAGAGTTCGACGATGCTGGAAAAATCCCGTGCGCCCTGCCCCTTCGCCGCATGCAGGTTAAAGAGGTTACGGGCCAGCGCCCCCATGGGCACGGCGCTGTGGGCGTGCTCGGCCAGCGCCATGGCGAGCCCCAGGTCCTTGACCATCAATCGGGTCATAAAGCCCCCCTCATACCCGCGGGACGCCGGAGCGTTCTCCATCACCCCGGGCCAGGGGTTGTAGCGCTCCAGGCTCCAGTTGTTGCCCGAGCTCTTGCCCATGATGGTGGAAAGCACGCCCGGATCCAGCCCCTCCTTGACCCCGAGCGCCAGCGCCTCTGCGGTGCCCGCCATGTGGATGGCGAGCAGCATGTTGTTGCACATCTTGGCGATCTGCCCCGCCCCGAGCGCCCCGGCGTGGAACAGGTTCTGCCCCATGCAGGCGAGCACCGGCTTGGCCGCCTCGAAGTCGCTGCGCTCGCCACCGACGATAAAGGTGAGGGTGCCCGCCGCGGCGCCTGCCACCCCACCGGAGACGGGGGCATCGAGGAAGCGGATGCCCCGCGCCTTCGCCGCCGCCCCCACGGCGCGGGCCGAGGCCACGTCTATGGTGGAGCAGTCGATCACCAGGGCCCCCGCCGGCAAGGCCCCCAGCAGATCCTGGCCACCTCCCTCCGACAGCCAGAGCCCGCACACATGCTCGCCGGCCGGCAGCATGCTGATGGCCAGATCGCAGCCGGTGACCGCCTCGCGGGCATCCCCGGCGACGATGCAACCGGCCTTGATGGCCCGCTCCAGGCTCTCGGGCACCAGATCAAAAACCTGCACTGCATGGCCCGCCCTGGCGAGGTTCGCGGCCATGGGCCCTCCCATGTTGCCGAGCCCGATAAATCCAATCCTTGTCATGCTTTGCTCCTTGCTCCGTTCGTTATCCGGCCCCTCGGCTGGCGCCCCCTGGCAGCGCTAGGCCAGGGGATTTGTCCCCTCGGGCCAGCGATAGAAATCCTCAAGCCACTCGGTGCCGGGCCGGGGCGGCTGCCAGCGGGGGGACTTGTCCTTGTCGATGAGCAATGCCCGCACCCCTTCCACGAAATCCCCCTTGAGCACGCAGTTGACCGAGAGCGCCAGCTCGTCGGCAAACACCTCGGCCAGGGACTGGCGGCGCGCCGTCCAATACTGGCGCCAGAGGATGGCGCGGCTGATGGGGCTGCCGGCGCGGCAGGTGTCGCGGGCCCGGGCCAGATCGGGCTCGTCCAGATCGCTCCTGTCCAGCCTGTCCAGCACCCCCTGCAGGCTGCGCCCGGCCAGCAGGGCATGGATCTTGGCCTGATGAGGCAGGATCACGGGGGCCGGCAACTGCTCGCGGGCCACGGCGTGCAGCCCGCCCAGCAGCCTATCTATCTGCTCGCGTGGATCCCCCTGTGCGGCCCAGTCGAGGGCGGCGAGCCGCGCCGGCAGCTCGGCCCGCTCGCGGCTCGCCATGGCGTGATCCGCGAGCCCCAGCCCCAGGGCATCCACCCCGTTGAAACGGGCACCGGTGAGGCCGAGCCAGAGCCCGAGTCGCCCGGGCATGCGGCTCAAGAACCAGCTGGCCCCCACGTCCGGGTAGAGGCCTATGGTCACCTCCGGCATGGCGAACAGGCTCTTCTCGGTCACCACCCGAAAATCGGCGCCGGCGAAGAGGCCGATACCGCCCCCCATGCAGATGCCATCCGCCACGCAGACGAGCGGCTTGGTGTAGGTGTGGATGTGGTGATCTAGCCTGTATTCCTGCTCAAAAAAGTCGCGGGCATAGGCAAAGAGCGCCTGCTCGCTCTCCTCCTGCCGGCGGTAATAGAAGGAGCGAATGTCGCCGCCGGCGCAAAACGCCTTCTCCCCGGCCCCCTGCAACAGCACGCAGACAATGGCAGGATCTTGCTCCCACGCCGTGAGCGCCCCTTGCAGGCGCTGGATCATCTCAAGGCTCAGGGCATTGAGAGAGGCGGGGCTGTCCAGGGTCAGGATGCCAATGAGGTGCCCGTCCGCCGTGGGATGGGTTGCCAGACGCACGGGGTCAGTCATGGGACTCTCCTGCGCTCTTGTCATAGCGCCAGCGCGGGGCACGCTTCTCGAGGAAGGCCGCCACCCCCTCGCGCTGGTTGGCATCGTCAAACAGGGCGAGGAACAGGCTGCGCTCCAGGGGCAGCGCCGCGTCCCTGTGGCCGCTGCGCCCCTGATTGATGAGCTGCTTGCAGGCACGCAGGGCGCTGGGGCTCTGGCGCTCAACCCGCTGCGCCATCTGCTGCGCCGCCGTCCAGGCGTGCCCTTCGGTCACTACCTCCTCCACCAGCCCCATCTCGTTGGCCAGGGTGGCGCTCACCTTCTCGCCGCAGAGGATCATCCGCTTGGCCCAGCCCGGCCCCACCAGCTCGGTGAGGCGCTGGGTACCGCCGGCGCAGGGCAGCAAGCCCACCGAGGCTTCCGGCAGCCCCAGCAGTGCCTGCTGCTCGGCGATGCGGATGTCGCAGGCCAGCGCCACCTCGAGGCCCCCCCCCATGGCAAAGCCATTGATGGCGGCGATGCTCACCCCGTGAAAACGGGTCAGCGCCTCGAAGGCGCGCCCGAAGGCCTCTGCCACCTCGCGGGCGTGCTCTACATTGCCGTCGGCAAACATCTTGAGATCGGCGCCGGCGCAGAAGAACTTGTCACCCGCCCCGCGGATCACCAGGGCCACCACGTCGGGGCGGCTGTCGAGCTCCACCATCATCTGCAAGAAGGCCTGCAGGCTGGCCAGGGTCCAGGTGTTGGCAGGCGGGTGGTCGAGCGTGATATAGGCCACGTGACCGTGATATTCGAGTCTGATCCTTGTCATTGCACTGTCCTTGTCATTAAACCTGCCGCCATGATGACAGAGTTGAATGGCGCCGAAATTCGGCTGGCTCACAAAGCCTGACGCCAGCCCGCCATCCCTCAGCAGGAGGCGAAGATGCGCAGCCGCCTCTCCCTACTCCAGCGACAAACCGGGATCCCCCAGCAGGCGGCGGGCGATGATGAGCCGCATCACTTCGTTCGTGCCCTCCAGGATGCGGTGCACCCGGGTGTCGCGCAGATAGCGCTCCAGCGGGTACTCGCGGATATAACCATAGCCACCAAAGAGTTGCAGGGCCTCATCGCAGACGCGATAACCCACGTCGGTGGCAAAGCGCTTGGCCATGGCGCACCAGGCGCTCTTGTCCGGGCTGCCGCTGTCGAGCTTGGCGGCGGCCTGACGCACCAGCAGGCGGGCGGCGGCCAGTTCGGTGGCCATGTCGGCGAGGCGGAACTGCACGCTCTGGAATTCGCTGATCGGGTGTCCAAATTGCTGGCGCTGCTGCACATGGGCCAGGGCGTCGTCCAGCGCCTGCTGGGCTGTGCCCAGCGAACAGCTGGCGATGTTGATGCGCCCCCCATCCAGCGCCTGCATGGCGAACCTGAAGCCCTCCCCCTCCTCCCCCAACCGGTAGCGGGCGGGAATGCGCACGGCGCTGAAATTCACCTCCCGGGTCGGCTGGCTGTTCCAACCCATCTTCTCCTCCGCCTTGCCGTAGCTCACACCCGGCGTATCGGCGGGCACCATAAAGGCAGATATCCCCTTGGCCCCCTCGCCCCCGGTGCGGGCCATCACCACCAGCACTTGGGTGCTGCCCGCCCCAGAGATGAAGACCTTGCTGCCGTCGATAAGGTAATCGTCGCCATCGCGCACCGCACGAGTCTTGAGGGCGGCGGCATCCGATCCCGCCCCCGACTCGGTGAGGCAGTAAGAGCCCAGCAGCTCGCCGCTGGCGAGCCTTGGTACCCACTCTGCCGCCACCTCACTCGGCAGCCAGCTGCCCAGCATCCAGCTCACCATGTTGTGTATGGTCAGGTAGGCCGTGGTGGAGGTGCAGCCCATGGCCAGGCGCTCGAAGATGAGGCTGGCGTCGAGCCGGCTCAACCCCAGGCCGTCATATTGCTCCGGGGTGTAGAGGCCGCACAGCCCCAGCGCCGCCGCCTGCTTGATGGTGGGGACGGGGAACTCGTGCTCCCTGTCCCAGCGGGCGGCGTGGGGCTTGAGCGCCAGATCGGCGAAGGCGCCGGCCGAGTCGACACAGGCCCGTTGGGATTCGGTCAGGGTAAAGTCCATCTTGTTCGCTTCCTTATGTCCTTTGTCTGTTGTCTATCTGCCCCACGCTCAACGCGGGTGGATGGTCGTGGTTGGCGCCGGCGGACATGCCGTCGCCCATCAGCCATGCCTCACCGCAAATGGATGGTCATATTGGGGCCGCTGGGGATGTCCTCGTCGAACCAGCGCTCGGTCACCGTCTTGGTCTCGGTGTAGAAACGCACTGCCTGCTTGCCGTAGGCGTGCAGATCCCCGTAGAAGGAGCCGCGCCAGCCGGTGAAGGAGAAGAAGGGCAGCGGCACCGGAATGGGCACGTTGATCCCCACCTGACCCACCGCCACCTCGTGGCGGAACTTGCGGGCCGCAGCGCCGCAGCCGGTGAAGATGGCGGTGCCGTTGCCATAGGGGTTGTCGTTGATGAGGGCGAGCGCCTCGTCCAGGCTCTCCACCTCCAGGCAGGCGAGCACGGGGCCGAAGATCTCCTCCTTATAGATGCGCATCTCGGGCGTCACGCCGCGAAACAGGGTCGGCCCCACCCAGTTGCCCACCGGGTAGCCGGGCACGTCGCAAAAACGCCCGTCCAGCAGACACTGGGCCCCCTCGGCCATGCCTGCTTCAATCAGGCTCTCTACCCTGACTTTCGCCTCAGGGCTGATAAGGGGGCCATAGGCAGCCTCTGGATCGTGCCAGACACCGGGCTTGACCCTGGCAAACTCGGCGGCGAGCTCCGGGATCCACTCCCTCGCGCTCCCCACGAAGACCGCCACGCTGATGGCCATGCAGCGCTGGCCGGCGGCGCCCACCCCGGCCCCCACCAGGTTGCTCAGCACCTGCGCCTTGTTGGCGTCCGGCATGATCACCATGTGGTTCTTGGCGCCCACGAAACACTGGGCACGCTTGAGGTGGTCGGTGGCGGTGCGATAGACGTGAGCCCCGACCCGGGGCGAGCCCACGAAGCTCACCGCCTTCACGTCCGGGTGGGCGAGCAGCGCATCCACCTGCTCGGCGCCCCCGTGCACCACGCTGAGGATACCCGCTGGCGCCCCCGCCTCGGTGAACAGCTCGGCCAGCCGCATGGGGGTGAGGGGATCCTGCTCCGAGGGTTTGAGCACGAAGCCGTTGCCGCAGGCCACCGCCAGGGGGAACATCCAGAGCGGTATCATGGCGGGGAAGTTGAACGGCGTGATGCCGACGCAGACACCCAGCGGCTGCACCCAGGAGTGGCCATCCACCCGGCGCGCCACGTTGCCCATGGTCTCCCCCATGGTCTGGCTGGCGACGCCGCAGGCCTGCTCCACCACCTCGATGCCGCGCCACACATCTCCCCTGGCGTCCGCCAGATTCTTGCCCGTCTCCTGGGCCAGCAGGGTCGCCAGCTCGTCGTGATGGGCTTTGAGCAGATGCTGGTAGTTGAACATGACCCGGGCCCGCTCGGGGGCCGGCACCTCCCGCCACAGCAGGTAGGCGTCGTGAGCGCGGCGCACCGCGAGTTCCACCTCGGCCGGGGTGGCTCTCGGCACCCGCGCCAGCAGGCTCTGATCCGCCGGATTGGTCACCTCGATCCAGGCCTCGCTCGCGGAAGGATAGGCTTCGCCACCGATATAGAGCGGCAGATCTCCGTACTGGGTGTGGTGTTGGCTCATGCCGTACTCTCCTTGGCTGTCCGGTGGCTGGCACTGTGCCAGCGCCCCTCAGGCAGGCCGGCAGACCGGATGCTCTCGCTGATCATCTTGCTCACTCCTTGCGTTTACTTGCTCAGGCTATGCCCTTGCAGTCGGCACTCAACGAATTTACCTTAGACTAACAACTCATTTACGTTTACGCTAACGTAAACTTAAATCACGAATGGACTGACCAGTTTCCCTCCGTTTCGGAGGCGCGAGACGGGTGAGCACCAGAGACCAAGGAGAGCAAGGATGCATGCCCTGATGGATGAAACCCTCCGCGCCCTGACCGAACAGGTCGAGGCCTTCTGCCAACAAGTGATAGCACCGCGCGCCGCCGAGATTGACCAGAGCAACGCCTTCCCCCGCGATCTCTGGCCAAAGATGGGTGAGCTCGGACTGCACGGCATCACGGTGGCGGAAGAGTATGAGGGGGTGGATCTGGGTTATCTCGCCCATGTGCTGGTGATGGAGCAGGTGAGCCGCGCCAGCGCCTCGGTCGGCCTCTCCTACGGCGCCCACTCCAACCTCTGCATCAACCAGATCCACCGCCACGGCACCCCTGATCAGAAGGCCCGCTATTTGCCTGATCTGGTCAGTGGCAAGCACGTGGGGGCGCTGGCCATGAGCGAGCCGGGGGCCGGATCCGACGTGGTCAGCATGCGCCTCACCGCTGTGCGCGAGGGGGATCACTTCGTGCTGAACGGCAACAAGATGTGGATCACCAACGGCCCGGATGCGGACACCTTCGTCATCTATGCCAAGACGGATCCGGCCGCCGGGGCCAAGGGGATCTCCGCCTTCATCGTCGAGGCGGGCACCCCGGGATTCACCACGGCCCAGAAGCTCGACAAGCTCGGCATGCGCGGCTCCAGCACCTGCGAGCTGGTGTTCGACCACTGCCCCGTGCCGGCAGAGAACCTGCTCGGCGCCCTGCACGGCGGGGCCCGGGTGCTGATGAGCGGCCTCGACTACGAGCGGGTGGTGCTGGCCGCCGGTCCCCTTGGGATCATGCAGGCCTGCATGGACGTGGTGCTGCCCTATGTGCGCGAGCGCAAGCAGTTCGGTCAGGCCATCGGCGACTTCCAGCTGGTGCAGGGCAAGCTCGCCGACATGTATACCCGCCTCGCCAGCAGCCGCGCCCTGGTCTATTCGGTGGCAAGCGCCTGCGATCAGGGCCATACCAGCCGCAAGGATTGCGCCGCCGCCATCCTCTTTGCCGCCGAGAACGCCACCCAGATGGCGCTCGATGCCATCCAGCTGCTCGGCGGCAACGGCTACATCAACGAATACCCCACCGGCCGCCTGCTGCGGGACGCCAAGCTCTACGAGATAGGGGCCGGCACCTCGGAGATCCGCCGCTGGCTCATCGGCCGCGAGCTGATGGGAGATAACCCATGATGCTGCTCTCTTTGCCCCCTGCCATTGGCAGCAACAACCAGATGGGAGAGAACCCATGAGCCAGATCCACTCCCGCCTGGATACCACCAGCGCCGAGTTTGCCGCCAATCGGGAGGCCATGCAGGCCCTGGTGGCGGAGCTCAACGCCCGCCTCGCCGAGATAGCCCAGGGCGGCGGGGCGGCCAACAACGCCCGCCATCAGGGTCGTGGCAAGTTGCTGCCCCGCGAGCGTATCAATCAATTGCTGGACCCGGGCTCCCCCTTCCTCGAGCTCTCGGCCCTGGCCGCCTGGCAGGTCTATGAGGAAGCCGTGCCCGCCGCCGGCATCATCACCGGGCTCGGCCAGATCGCGGGCCGGCTCTGCCTGCTGGTGGTGAACGACGCCACCGTCAAGGGGGGCACCTACTACCCGCTCACGGTGAAAAAGCACCTGCGGGCCCAGGCCATCGCCGAGCGGCTGCGCCTCCCCTGCCTCTATCTGGTGGATTCCGGCGGCGCCTTCCTCCCCATGCAGGACGAGGTGTTCCCCGATCGGGAGCACTTTGGCCGCATCTTCTACAACCAGGCCCGGATGTCGGCCCAGAACATCCCCCAGCTCGCCGTGGTGATGGGGCTGTGCACCGCAGGGGGCGCCTATGTGCCCGCCATGGCGGATGAATCCATCATGGTCAGGGAGCAGGCCACCATCTTTCTGGCGGGCCCGCCCCTGGTCAAAGCGGCCACCGGCGAGGAGATCAGCGCCGAGGCCCTGGGGGGCGCCCTGGTGCACTGCGCCCACTCCGGGGTGGCAGACCACCTGGCCGAGGACGACGCCCATGCCCTGGCCATCGCCCGCAACCTGGTGAGCAATCTGGGGGAAAACCGCATGCCAGCCTCGGGCTTGCCTGGGTGCCACCCGAGCTACGAGGAACCCCTCTACCCCATAGAGGAGCTCTACGGCCTGGTGGGCACCAGCCTCAAGCGCCCCTATGACGCCCGGGAGCTCATCGCCCGCCTGGTGGATGGCTCCGTGTTCGACGAATTCAAGGCGCTGTTCGGCACCACGCTCGTCACCGGGTTTTCCCGCATCCAGGGCATGCCCGTGGGGATCCTCGCCAACAACGGCGTGCTCCACAGCGACAGCGCCCAGAAAGGGGCCCACTTCATCCAGCTGTGCAACAAGCGCGCCATTCCCCTGCTGTTCCTGCAGAACATCACCGGCTTTATGGTGGGCAGTGCCGCCGAGCGAGAAGGCATCGCCAAGCACGGCGCCAAGCTGGTCACCGCCGTCGCCTGCAGCCGGGTGCCCAAGATCACCCTGATCGTCGGCGGCAGCTTCGGCGCCGGCAACTACGGCATGTGCGGCCGCGCCTATGAGCCCGACTTTCTGTTCAGCTGGCCGGGCAGCCGCATCTCCGTCATGGGGGGCGAGCAGGCGGCCAACGTGCTGGTGCAGGTACGCCGGGACAAGCTGGCGGCCGACGGCAAGACCCTGGGGGAGCAGGAGGCGGACGCCATCCGCGCCCCCGTCATCGCGCAGTATGAACGCCAGGGACACCCCTACTACGCCAGCGCCAGGCTCTGGGATGACGGCGTCATCGATCCCGCCCAGAGCCGCACAGTGCTGGCCCTGGCGCTGGCCGCCTGCCAGGGTGCCAAGCCCGGGCCCGAGCAATACGGCATCTTCAGGATGTAAGGAGTTCGACATGTCCGATCCACTGTGCAATGACCCCCTGGCTGGCTGCCGGCTGGAACGCCACGGCCCGCTGGTTGAGCTGGTGCTGGCGCGCCCCGCTCGCCACAACGCCCTCGATGCCGATCTGATGCAGGAGCTGCTCGATTGCCTGGATGATCTGGCCCATCGCCACGGCCAGCCCCTGGCCGAACGCCCCCATGTCCTGCTGCTGCGGGCAGAGGGCAGACACTTTTGCGCCGGTGCCGATCTCAACTGGATGCGCAACCAGCTTCAGGGCGACTTCGATCCCAGCTCGTTTGAAAAGAACCGGGAGGATGCCCGGGTGCTGGCCAGGTTGATGCAAGCCCTGGACGAGCTGCCCTTCCCCACTGTGGCCCTGGTGCAGGGGGCGGCCTATGGCGGAGCGCTCGGTCTGCTCTGTGCCTGTGACATCGTACTGGCCAGCGACGACGCCCGCTTCTGCCTCTCCGAGGTGAGCCTGGGGCTGGTGCCTGCGGTGATCAGCCCCTATGTGGTGCGTGCCATGGGGATGCGCCAGGCCCGCCGCTACATGCTGAGCGCCGAGCCCTTCGATGCCATCACCGCCTGCCGCCTCAACGTGGCGCACCGGCTCTGTGCGCCGGAGCAACTGCTCTCTGAGGGGCGGGCCTTAGGCATGCGTCTGTGCCGCAACGGCCCGGAGGCGATGAAGGAGACCAAGCGACTGCTGGCCGCCATCGAGCACCAGCCAGGTCATCAACACGAAGAGATAACCGTCGAGACCATAGCCCGGGTGCGGGTCGGACTCGAAGCCCAGGAGGGGATGCAGGCCTTCTTCGACAAGCGCCCCCCCAGCTGGCGCCCCCGTTTCAAGGATGAGACATGACTCAATACCAGCCCATCAAACGCCTGCTGATCGCCAACCGTGGCGAAATCGCGGTGCGTATCATCCAGACCGCACGTCGCCTCGGCATTCACACCATCGCCCTCTACTCGGACGCCGACGCCCGCGCCATGCACGTGCGGGAAGCGGACGAGGCCTGGCACCTGGGGCCCGCCCCCGCGCGGGAAAGCTACCTCGACGCGGCCAGGGTGCTGACAATTGCCCGCGAGGCCGGGGCCGATGCCGTGCACCCCGGCTACGGTTTTCTGTCGGAGAACAGCGACTTTGCCAGCGCCTGTGCACAACAGGGGCTGCGCTTTATCGGCCCGAGCGGCGCCGCCATCCTCGCCATGGGGGACAAATCCGGCGCCAAGGCGCTGATGCAGGCGGCCGGCGTCCCCGTGCTGCCCGGCTATCACGGCGCGGATCAGACGCAGGCCTTGCTGCGTGATCAGGCGCACCAGGTCGGCTTTCCGCTTCTTATCAAGGCCGCCAGCGGCGGCGGTGGCAAGGGGATGCGCCGGGTCGAGCAGATAGACGAGTTTGACGCCGCCCTGGCGGCGGTGAAACGGGAAGCCCTGGCCGCCTTCGGGGATGACAGGGTGCTGCTCGAGCGCTACCTCCCCCGCGCCCGCCATGTGGAGGTGCAGATCTTCGCCGATACCCTGGGCCACGCCATCTACCTGGGGGACAGGGACTGCTCCTTGCAGCGCCGCCACCAGAAGGTGATCGAAGAGGCCCCCGCCCCCAACATAGCCCCGGCGCTTCGCCGCGCCATGGGCGAGGCCGCCGTGGCCGCCGCCCGGGCCATCGACTATGTGGGGGCCGGCACCATCGAGTTTCTGCTGTGCGAGGATGAGTTCTTCTTCATGGAGATGAACACCCGGCTGCAGGTGGAGCACCCGGTCACCGAGGCCGTCACCGGCCAGGATCTGGTGGCCTGGCAGCTGGCGGTCGCCGAGGGCCAGCCGCTGCCCCTCACCCAGGAGGAGGTGGTGCTGGGCGGCCATGCGGTGGAGGCGCGCCTCTACGCCGAGGACGTCGGGGCAGGCTTCTTGCCCGCCAGCGGCCCCATCCAGTGGCTCCACTGGCCACAGGGGGTGCGCATCGATACCGGTGTGAGCGCCGGTGATGAGGTGAGCCCCTATTACGATCCCATGATCGCCAAGCTGATCGCCCACGGTCAGAGCCGCGCCGAGTCCTTCGCCAGACTGGCCGATGCCCTGGCGGCCCTGAGCCTCGGCCCCCTGGTGCACAATGGCCCGCTGCTGCTGCGTCTGTGCGAGGAGCCGGACGTGCTGGCCATGGCGCACCACACCCAGTGGCCCATTCCGACCGACTCGCTGGCCATACCGGACCTCGCCTGGCCGCTGGCCACCCTCTGGCTCGCCAGTCGCACCGGCCCCTCCCCCTGGCAGCAGGCCCCCGGTTTTCGGCTGGGCGGGAGCAGGAGCCTGACGGCGGCGGTGCGGATCGGCGAGGAGGCCCGGGTGCTGACCCTGGCCGAGCGCGCCGGTCGGCTCACATGGCAGGGGGAAACCTGCCCCTATGAGCTCGGCACTGATTTTGTCCGCCTGCAGCAGGCGGGCCGCTGGGTGCGCTGCCCCGTCACCCCGGTGGCAAAGGCTGCCTTCGTACTGCACCTGGATGGCAGGCGCATTCCCTTCGCTGCCGATGATCGGCGCCACAGACCGCATCATGATCACGACGGGGCCCAGGGCGCCGTGGCCCCCATGCACGGCATCGTGGTGGCGCTGCTGGTCGAGGTCGGGCAACCCGTCGGCAAGGGGCAGCCCCTGCTGGTACTGGAGGCAATGAAGATGGAACACGTCTTGAAAGCAGACAAGGAGGGGGTGATCACCGCCCTCTCCTGCCGCCAGGGGGAGCAGGTGAGCCAGGGCGCCGTGCTGGTGCACTTTGCCGACCCGAACACAGAGAACGCCGAGGGAGGCGCAGCATGAGCAAGGAGCATGGCACCCCCGTCGACAGGGTCAGCCTGGTGGAGGTGGGGCCCCGGGATGGGCTGCAGAACGAACCCCGCCTGTTGTCGCTGGCGCAGCGGCTTCTGCTTATCAACCGTCTCGCCGAGAGCGGCCTGCAACGGATCGAGGTGGGGGCCTTCGTCTCCCCGAAGCGAGTGCCGCAAATGGCGGACTCCGCCGAACTGTTCAAGGCGCTGCCCCGCAAGGGCGCGACCCGCTATGGCGCCCTGGTGCCCAATTTGCAGGGCTTGCAGGCCGCAATCCAGGCCAGGGTCGACGAGATTGGCCTCTTCACCGCCTGCTCAGACGGCTTCACCCGCGCCAACATCGGCATCGGCGTCGAAGAGTCACTGATCCGCTTCGCCCCTCTGGTGACGGAGGCACGCCGCCTCGGCATCAAGGTGAGGGGTTACCTCTCCACCGTCATCGCCTGCCCCTATGACGGCCCGACCCGCCCGAAACGGGTCGCCGCCCTGGCCGAGCGGCTGCTGGATCTCGGCTGCCACGAGATCTCGCTGGGCGACACCATAGGAACAGGTACCCCGGGCACCGTAGCCCCCATGCTGGATGCGGTGCTGCACGAAGTGCCGGCCGGCCGGCTCGCGGTGCACTTTCACGACACCTATGGCCAGGGGCTCGCCAACCTGCTGCCGGCGCTCGAGCGCGGCATCCGCACCATAGACTGCTCGGTGGCGGGGCTGGGTGGCTGCCCCTATGCCCCCGGGGCCTCCGGCAACGTCGCCTCGGAGGAGGTGGTCTATCTGCTGCACGGCCTTGGCATGAGCACAGGGGTGAACCTCGACAAGCTGGCCGCCACCGGCCAATGGGTGAGCGAGCAGCTCGGCCGCCCCAACGGCTCGCGGGTCGGGCAGGCGCTCCACGCCAGGGCCAGAGAGCTGCAACCAGGACTCGATGAGATAGCACAAGGAGAGTGCCATGACCCCTGAAAGCGCCCCCGCCGGGGAGAAGAGCGGCAGCATGTCGTCATGTCAGGAGGTTGACCCATGCAGGATCAGGCCATGAGAGGCGGCAGTTTCTGCGGCAAGGAGAGAACCTACAGCATCTCCGAGCTGGCTCAGGAGTTCGACATCACCCCGCGCACCATCCGCTACTACGAGGACGAGGGGCTGATTACCCCGGCCCGGGAGGGACAGACCCGCATCTACAGCCACAAGGACAGGATCCGCCTGAAATTGACCCTGCGTGGCAAGCGGCTCGGCTTCAGCCTGGCGGAGATCCGCGAGCTGTTCGACATGTATGACACCGACCGCTCGAGCCGGATGCAGCTGCACTCCATGATCCAGCTCATCGAGGCGCGGCGCCACTCCCTGCGGCAACAGCTCGAAGACATCCAGATGGTGATGGCCGAGCTGGATGCCGCCGAGCAGCGCTGCATCCACTCCCTGAGCGGCTTGAAAACCGACGCGGACTGACCCGCTACGGGGACCTTTGCCCCCCGCACAGATGGGGCCAGGGTGCAGGCAGGCGACTCTGGCCCTGACAAGGCTCGTCTGCTTCAAGGCCTGACTCCGCACACCCCGCTGGCCTGCGCCGACCACCCGAGTTGGCGCGAAAGGCTGCCGACGGCTCAATCCCCAACCCATCCCGAACAGCAAGAAGGCCGCTCGGCCAAAAAGAGTCCCCACCTGGCACGGGAGGCCGAGCCTTGCTCGATAATTCAGCTAACCCGGACAGAGTAAGGCGCAGCCCGAGAGCCATACCATGATCGAACGGCGATTAATTGCTACCATGTGCGCATCCAATGGAGACCATCATGCTCAAGCCTCTGCCCGCTCGCCTGTTGCGTTACGCCCTCTATCTTGTCGCGCTCTTGCTCATCTGCGTCACCATCTTGCTCTGGCAAGCCCCCAACCTCATCCAGCGCCACCTGCCGGGCTGGCTCGCCACCCATTATGGGCTGCAGCTCACCCTGGGAAAGATAGAGGTCGGGCTGCGCTCCCCCTCCCTCACCCTGGGGCCCAGCGCCCTGCTCGATGAGCGGCAGCAGCCCCTGGTGTCGTTCGAAGAGCTGCGGCTCATCCCCAGGCTGAAGGAGAGCTGGCGCCAGAGAGCCCTGGTGCTGGAGGAGCTGACCCTGACCACCCCCAAGGTGAGCCTGGTGCGCCTGGCGGATAACAAGGGAGAGGCCAGTTTCAACCTGACCGAGGCCCTGACCCCCCTGCTCGACGCCCTGCAGACCAGCGAGCCAGCGCCATCGACCGGCGAGCCCCTGGTGGTGAGCATCGGCAAGCTGGCCCTGGTCCAGGGGCAATTCCACTACCGCGATAGCCGCAAGCAGCGCAGCCCGGGCTGGGTACCTCCCCTGACGCTGGGCAAGATCGCCCTGCAACTGCCCGATTTTTCCAGCACGCCGACGGCCCTCAACCCCTATCGGCTGAGTGCGACCCTCAATGAGAAGAGCCCCCTCAAGGCCGACGGTGAGTTCAACATCATGACGGGGGCCGGCAAGGGGCAGCTCAGCCTCGGCAAGCTGGCCCTCGCCCCCTTGGCCCCGCTCTGGGCCCCTTATGTCAAGGCCACACTGGCCAAGGGAGAGGCCAGCGCCGAGCTGGCGTACCGGCTCACATCCGGCAAGCAGGGGCTGACATGGCAGATCGCCAAGGGCAAGCTGACCCTGGCCAACTGGCAGCTCAAGGGGGCCAAGGGGGGCGAATTTGCCCGTTTCAACCAGCTGGCCATGACCGGGATCCGGGTCGATGGCAGCAAGCAGAGCCTTGAGCTGGATACCGCCACCCTCAAGACCCCCGCCGTCACCGCCGTGCTCGACCACCAGCAGCAGTTGGACCTCGCGGATCTTCTGATCCCCCAGCCAGCCCCCAAACCGGACAAGAAACCGGCCAAACCCGCCAAGCCCTGGCGCTGGCAACTCAAACAGGCCCGCATCAGCCAGGGGGCGCTCAAGCTGACCGAGTCCAGCAGCGGCAAGCCCCTGCTGCGGGAGCTCTCGGGATTGGAGCTCACCCTGGGGCCCCTCGGCAGCCAGCCCGGCCAGAGCAGCCCCCTCACCCTGACCGGCACCCTGCATCCCCAGGCGACATTGGCCTTTGATGGCACCCTGGATCTTAGCCCCTTCGCCCTGAACGGCACCCTCAAGCAGCAGGGCCTGCCGCTCACCCTGGCCCAGCCCTACCTGCAGGATCTGCTGCGCATCAGCGTGCGGGACGGCCGGCTTGCCAGCCGCACCCGGCTGGACCTTGCCACCGATGACAAGGGGGCCCTCAGCAAGCTGGAACTGAGCGGCGGGCTCGACATCGAGGGGCTCAACGTGCTGGATCGGGCCGACAACCAGCGACTGCTGCAGATAGAGAAGCTGCAACTGAGCGGCCTGCACTATGACGGCATCGGTCAGCAGCTGAAGATAGCCGACATCCTGCTGAGCAAGCCCTTCGCCCGCATCGAGATCAATGAGGAGGGCGTCACCAACGTCCAGCAGTTGCTGCTGCCGCAACCGGCCAGCAAGCAGAGCGCGCCCGCACCGCATATCCTCATCGACCAGGTCCGCACCACCCAGGGCAACCTGCGTTTCGCCGATCGCAGCCTGAGCCCGGAGTTCGTGGTGGACATCGCCTCCCTCGCGGGCCAGAGCCGCCACATCACCAATGTCCCGGGGCAGCGCTCCGAGCTCGACTTCAACGGCAAGGTGGACAGATACGCCCCGGTGACCATCAAGGGGGGCGCCAACCTGCTGATCGACGATCCCGTGCTCGACGTCGCCGTGGCCTTCAACAACCTGGAGCTCACCACCTTCACCCCCTACTCCAGCACCTATGCCGGCTACGCCATCGACAAGGGGCAGCTCTCCATGAAGCTCAACTACAAGTTGCAGGGCAACCGGCTGGAGGGGGACAACGACATCACCATCAAGAAGCTGCAGCTCGGCGAGAAGGTCAAGAGCGAGCAGGCCAGGGATCTGCCGCTGGGGCTCGCCATCGCCCTGCTGAGCGACGCCAGCGGCGTCATCAAGATGAACCTCAAGGTGAAGGGCAACCTGGATCAACCGGATTTCAGCCTGGGCAACATCTTCTGGGACGTGCTCGGCAACACCTTGAGCAAAGCCATCACCTCCCCCTTCTCCCTGCTGGCGTCCCTGACAGGGGGCACCCAGGATCTCGATGAGCTCCCCTTCCTGCCCGGCGATCCCGCCCTCACCCCGACCCAGCAGAGCAAGCTGACCACCCTGGCTCAGGCCCTCAAAGAGAGGCCCAGGCTCAGCATGAACATCCGCGGCAAGGTCAACTTCAACGAAGAGCGCCCCATCCTGCAGCGCCAGAAGCTGGAGCGGGTGCTGGCCAAGATCACCGGCAGCCCGGTGGATCTCGCCCTGCTGGAGCAGGACCCCGCCCTGCAGAGTGCCCTGGCCGAGGCCTATGAGACCAAGTTCAGCGAAAACCTCGGCACCCTGGCTGACCGGCTACAACTCGATGAAGGGAGCGGTGCCCTGCGCACCCAGGCGGTGATCCTGTTGCGGGACCAGCAGCTGATCACCGCCAAGTCCCTGCGCAACCTCGCCATGCGCCGGGCCCAGAACACCAAGGAGTACCTGGTGGATACCCAGGGCATCACGCCGGATCGCCTGTTCGTGCTCGACAGTCAGGTCAAGGAGACCGACAAGGAGGCCAAGGTAGTCCTCACCCTGGACAACTGATCCGCTGGGCGCCAAGGTGGCGCCCTGTTTGTGTCACGACGGCGCAGCTCCTGACGGCAATACTGGCCATTCCCCTGATGCCCTTCCCCCGGATGGCCCCTTCGCAGCCCGTAGCGCCAGCCTGGTTGACCGCCTCCTCTCTTCAACTCGACCTTCAACGCGGCCTTCAACACGAGCAGGGGGCTGCGAGGCTGCGTGCACCTCTCCTCGCACCTTTGCTCCTTGTCCTGCCGCAGGCGAGCTGAGGACTGGCGAGCCCTTCCTTATCCCATGCCGTCTCTCTTCTGGAACTGGGCTGACGAGCCCCGCCTTATTCAATGTCGCCCCTCTCGCCAGCCATGCCGGCAAACCCGCCATTTCGGCCCTCTGTCAATCTGAAGAAATGGCCCAATAGTATTTATATGATGATATTGGGCCATTTCTGTATCTCACCTTTTGCTCACCACAGGGACAGCCCCGTGACCCCGCCTTCCCGTCTCGAGGTGCTTTTTCACCCAGGCAACCCTTGACCTCGTACCTTGTCGGCTTGAGGCGCTTTTTGCCATACGGGGCATGCAAGCACCTCGCTCCGGCTTCCCTGCCCCCCTCTGCCTTGCCAGGGGTATGGAGATAGGATGGAGAGGGCAAACAGATGAACAAGCCAACCCGTCATAAATAGGAGAAGCACACTCTTGTCTGATGGCATATGAAGACATTTTTCAATCAAAAAGAGCCCACAGCCACTGTCCGGTGGTTCCCAAGGCTCCGCCAACCTCAGTTGCCATTACCGTTACCGAGTTTCATCTTGAGGTGCTATTAATACAAAAATGCAACCTTGAAAACGTTTTTCGTTCACCAGCCATCTACCTGAATGGCACGAATGGTTGCCCACTTAAAATTTCCTGTCATTTTTTTACCATTTAGCCCCTCCCCCCCTTGCTCAGGGCCGAGAGGCTGCCTAAAATCGCGCGTCTTTTATCAACCCCCACCTCTATTTTTGGAGAACGCCACGTGAGCGAAAAATTGGCCAACCCTGCCCCTCTGGGTCTGATGGGTTTCGGTATGACCACCATCCTGCTGAACATCCATAACGCAGGTTTCTTCCCCATCAGCGCCATGATCCTGGCCATGGGCCTGTGCTACGGCGGTATGGCACAGATCGTCGCGGGCATCATGGAATACAAACGTGGCAACACCTTCGGTGTCACCGCCTTCATCTCCTACGGTTTCTTCTGGTTGAGCCTGGTGTTCCTGCTGGTGATGCCGACCATGGGTCTGGCCGAAGCCACCCCGCACGCCTACATGGGCTGGTACCTGCTGCTGTGGGGTGTCTTCACCCTGTTCATGCTGGTGGGTACTGTCAACTACCCGCGAGCCAAGCAGTTCGTGTTCGCCTCCCTGACCGTGCTCTTCTTCCTGCTGGCCGCCCGTGACTTCACCGGCAGCACCCTGATCGGCACCATCGCCGGTTTCGAAGGCATCATCTGCGGCGCCAGCGCCATCTACCTGGCCATGGCCACCGTGATCAACGAGCAGTTCGGCCGCACCGTGCTGCCGATTGGCGATCACAAGAAAGCCGCCGCCGTGTCGCTCAAGGCTGCCGCATAATCTGCGAAGACCTGGCGCTCGCGTCCATGCACAAAAGGCACCTTCGGGTGCTTTTTTTCTGTCGCCGCAATGCCGGTCAGCTCTGCTCCTCGGCATCTCCTGCCAGCAACCGGGTGGCCGGGAAGCGGGCGGCAGGCTGCTGACCATAGAAACGCGCGAGCTGCTCGTAGACCGCGGGATAGACGGCCCTCAGGCGCAGGGGCTCGGTGAAGAAGCTCTCGCTGCACACCGCGAAGAACTCGGCGGGGTGGGTGGCGGCATAGGGGTCTATCTGGGTCACCTCTCCCCTGGCCAGCGCTGCATTCATCTCATCGAACGCGCTCTGCAGCGCCTGGGTCCATTGCCGCTGATCCATGCCGCTCGGGAGCGGCGGCCCGCCGTCGGCATCCCCCCCCAGCATGTCGAGCTTGTGCGCCAGCTCGTGGATCACCAGGTTGAAACCATCCCAGTCCCCATCCTGCTGCAACTCGCTCCAGGCCAGCACCAGGGGCCCCTGAGGCCAGGACTCACCAGCGTTCTCCTCCTCCCACTCGCTCACCAGCCCGAACTCGTCCTGCACCTCCTGGCGGCGGGTGACGGGCTCGGGGATGATGATCACCTCGTGAAAGCCGCGATACCACTCCAGCCCCAGATGCAAGATGGGCAACACTGCCTGCAGGGCCAGCACTCCCTGCTGACGGGGGCTGAGCTCGACCCCGAGCTGGGTCAGCGTCTTGCGGGAGAGGAAGTGGCGGGCCAGTTCAATCAGCTGCTGCTCTTCATCGCGGGAGAAGCCTTGCAAGATGGGCACGGCCGCCAGGGCCTGCTGCCACTCCAGCGCCTCGGGGGCATGACGCTCCCCGGGAGAGGAAAGACCGAATACTGCTTTCAACCTGGACCAGAACACACAGACTCCTCATGCCACATCAGAATAATTTCACGAACCGCTTCGGCCGCTCGCCATACCCTTGCGCCAGGTAGAAGCGGTGAGCCCCCTCGCGCTTGAGGCTGCTGGAGAGCTCCAGCTGGCTGCAACCCGAGGCCCGTGCCCGCGCCTCGGCTGCCGCCAACAGCAGGGCACCCATGCCGCCGCCCCTTGCACCTTCATCGACAACCAGCGCCGAGATCAGGCCCCAGGCTGGTGCAAGGTGCATGGGCTGCAGCCGATGCCAGATCAGGACCCCGACCATGTCCCCATGGCGCAGCGCCACCAGCACCTCCCGAGCGGGATCCGGCTCGGCCAGCCGCCCGTCCACCTCCTCGCCCGGGGTGGGATAACCCAGCTGTGCGAACAGCGCCGACAACAGGGCGCCATCCCCCCGCTCGGCGAGACGAATGGTGCAGTCATTTTCTCTCATTGTCACTCCTGGCCTCCTATTTGCACTGTGCCCTGCGGGCCCCTGGATCTGGAAAAGATGCACTTGATGGGTAAGTTCCGAATCTTGTCCAGTTCCACGCACCATTTGTTAATGTCAATTCACAAATTAACAAAGTGACAACACTTTTCACTAGGAAGGGCCGATACAAACCGATATGTTAAATCCCGCGGACTAACCAGTCGAAAGTCCCGCACAATACTGAGTGACCCTCTTGGTCACCACATATTTCCATGTTTAGGGAGCGAGGCACAGACCTCGTCAAGACAGCGCAACAAAGGAGTTGTTGTACATGAATGAGATCGTCAATGCCATCAATGGCGTGATTTGGAGCCCAGCGCTCATCTATCTGTGCCTGGGGGTGGGCCTCTACTTCTCCCTGCGCAGCCGTTTCCTGCAACTGCGCCACATGAAAGAGATGGTACGCCTGATGTTCCGGGGCAAGGGCAACGATGCCGGTGTCTCCTCCTTCCAGGCTCTCTCCATGACCCTGGCCGGCCGGGTCGGTACCGGCAACATCGCCGGTGTCGCCACCGCCATCACCTTCGGGGGCCCGGGCGCGCTGTTCTGGATGTGGATGGTCGCCTTCCTCGGCGCCAGCTCCGCCTTTGTGGAGTCCACCCTGGGTCAGGTCTACAAAGAGAAGATCAACGGTGAATACCGCGGCGGCCCGGCCTTCTACATCGAGAAAGGGCTCGGCATGAAGTGGTACGCCTGGACCTTCGCCATCGCCACCATCTTCGCCTGCGGCGTGCTGCTGCCTGGGGTGCAAGCGAACTCCATCGGCTCCAGCCTGCAGACCGCCTTTGACATCGATCCGAACGTCACCGCCGCCGGTCTGGCGCTGCTGCTCGGCTTCATCATCTTCGGCGGCGTCAAGCGCATCGCCAACTTCGCCAGTACTGTGGTGCCCTTCATGGCGCTCGGCTACATCATCGTCGCCTGCGTCATCATCGCCCTCAACATCGGCCAGCTGCCGGGTGTGATCCTGCTGATCTGGAAGAGCGCCTTCGGGATGGAAGCCGGCTTCGGTGCCATTCTGGGTCTGGCCATCATGTGGGGCGTCAAGCGCGGCGTCTACTCCAACGAAGCGGCACAGGGCACTGGCCCCCACGCCTCCTCCGCCGCCGCGGTGAGCCACCCGGCCAAACAGGGCCTGGTGCAGGCGTTCTCCGTCTACATCGACACCCTGTTCGTCTGCTCCGCCACCGGCTTTATGCTGCTGATCACCGGACTTTATAACGTGCAGGGTCCGGACGGCGCCGCCATCTACACCGGCATCGCCGGCATCGCGGCGGGTCCTGGCTATGTGCAGACCGCCATGGAGAGCATGATGCCCGGCTTTGGCAACTACTTCGTCGCCATCGCCCTGTTCTTCTTCGCGTTCACCACCATAGTGGCCTACTACTACATCGCCGAAACCAACATCGCCTTTGTCAACCGCAAGATAAATCGCCCCTGGCTCACCTTCCTGCTGAAGGTTGCGCTGATGGCTGCCACCGTCTACGGCACCGTCAAGACCGCCGATCTGGCCTGGGGTCTGGGTGACATCGGGGTCGGCCTGATGGCCTGGCTCAACATCGGTGCCATCCTGATGCTGCAAAAGCCCGCCTTCGCCTGCCTCAAGGATTACGAGGCACAGCTGGCACAGGGGGTTGATCCCGTGTTCCACCCGGAGAAGCTCGGCATCAAGAACGCGGATTACTGGATTGACAACCGCGCCGAGGTCAACCTGATGCGCGAACAAACCGGCCACCCCTTCGAGGCGGACCCGGATACCGTCAAGTGATCAGACGGCACAATGCAAAATGGCAGCCCCGGCCTGTCTCTTATACAAAAATCCCCAAGCATTGCTTGGGGATTTTTTTGAACTTCTCTCCCATTCTGTGATCTGAACCTTTCATCGCTCTCTTCCCTGGTTCTAACATGCCCTTCACTCAACCGGCGCAATGGGCGCAGGCAC